>CAYZMZ010000005.1:0-25025 GCA_964479655.1 uncultured Planctomycetaceae bacterium | reverse complement strand
TTGTGATATTATAAGCCGGGTAAATTTCTCATGAAGCCCGTACAGAAGCTTGCTGTGTGAATAGATCCGACCGGTTATATCAAGCCCATTCAACAATTTTTTGTCTTCTACTCCGCAGGTATCGGTTGGAATTACGGGTTGGCGATAAATCGATAGCCAATATTACGCATTGTAACAAAATGCTGCGGATTGGCGGAGTCTAACTCAAATATTTTCCGCAAACGACGGATAAATTGGTCTACTGCTCGCGTGTTCATGTCGGCGGGAATGTCCCACACGTTTTTTTGCAGTTCTTCCCGCGATACAATTTCCCCCTCTCGACGAATAAAATATCTCAACAGTTTCATTTCTAAAACCGTTAAAGTCGTAATCGTTCCGCCTACAACAACTTGATACGTTTTGAAATTAACTTCGTTGTGTCCAAATTGATACGTCTGATCACTTTGTACGTCGTTGTCGGAAGAAGGAACCTGACCGGATAAGCGGAGTAAATTGCGAACGCGAGCTAAAAATTCGTCCAGTTCAAAGGGCTTGGTTAAATACTGATTGGCTCCGACATCAAATCCCCGCGTTCTATCCTCTGAAAGCGTTCGGGCGGAAAGAATCAAAATCGGCATTAAATATCCCTGCTGGCGTAAATGCTGGCAAACCGAATACCCGCTCATTCCAGGCAGCATTAAATCCAGAACGATTAAATCAAACCCCTCTTCGGAATTTTGCGCCTTGTTCAGACCGGTCAATCCGTCAGAGGCGATTTCTACTTCGTATCCTTCGGACTGAAGGTTGAGTTGCAATCCGGTCGCGATATGGGCTTCGTCTTCGATTATCAGTATCTTGGTAGTCATAATTATTTGTTGGTTGCCCCCTTGGAATTATTGTTGGCGATTCTATTTGTTCTAAAACTGACTTTTTGCTCTGATTGTATGAGTTTTTCTTTTGACGGCGTTTTGGTTTCGCCTCCAGAATCAAACAACCCTTTGTTTTATTGATAGGGGCGAAATGAAACAACTGCGGTTTGTTATGTAAACCGGAAAAAGTCAAGTAGAACCCGTATATCTTACCGCGTCCCCCCATTTACCTGTTATCGGAAATTGAAATCTCTGACGGGAACTTCAATCGGGGAAACTCATACAATGTCGGGGAATATTCTGCAATCCTAACCCAAACCGCGATTTTGTCAAGACAAAAACGAAATATTCCGGTAAAAAAGTGCCCTTGCAATAAATACAAAAAAATGTTATATAAAGGAACGATATGCTAGATCCACTTGAAATTTTCCGGCTTATTTTACCGTAAAACAGCCGTTTCGTTTCGCCTTAGTTCGTAAAACCGGGTGTTTTATTCCTGCGGCGGCGAAATCAAAACGGGGTTGGTCGAGAAAATCAGGTGGTTATAGTATGATTAATTGTCATCGCAAAAGTAGCTGTATGCACGTATAAAAATATGCAAGCCCTATTTGCGCATCCCTCCTATTTTATTCCTAAATAAATATAATGAAACGATTTTACTTGGTTTTGATTATCCTTTGCCTGGCTGTCGGTCTTCAAACCGGCTGCAAAACCGTAACAACGGCAGCTGATTCAGATACAGACGCCTATCAAATGGACCGTTCGGATAATTCCTTTTCCAAAATCAGACCGCGAGACCCGGACAGCGAATCCATGGGGCTGTCCAGTAAAAGTCGTGATATTGAAAAAAATCTGGGAATCCAGTAATCCGTCCGATTCAAAACGCTCTTTCGCGCAGAAAATAATCTATTTTAACAGCTAAAATCATCTGCAATTAAAACTGCGTAAAAAGGGTAATTACCGCAATTATCCACAAGATAATATTTATCCATGAAAGCGGGTCTTTAATAATCGCCTCATCTGGGCCGTCGTATTTTCCTGACTTGCACAGCGAAATATATCTAATTATCCCAAAAATAACAAATGGAATTGTAAAAACCAGACCGCGGGTTTTATGAAGCAGCATCGTTGAAGGGGACGTTGTATAGCAAGTATAAGCGACTATTGTAATTCCTGCCATGCAGTATAGAATCCAATTGAGCGTTTTGGGCGAGTAATAGGCAAGCGTTGCGCGATAGCACGCGACGGGTTTACCGGAATCCCCTGAATCGTTCTCCTTCGGCGGCATTTGGACGCGGTCTAGCTCCATTCGTCGTTTTCCAAATCCCAAAAACAGGGCGATTCCCGCACCGCAGGCGATAATCCAGACCGTCGGCTGAACGTTTAAAATCGCGCAACCGCCTAAAATCCGCAGTACAATTCCCAATCCTAACGATAGAATATCCAATACCGGAATTGAGCGGAATAGCAAACAGTAAAGCAGGTTGTTGAGTAAATAACTTCCGCCGACAATCCAAAACCAGACGGAAATTCTATCGGGAAGCCGCAATAAAACAGCGGGTAAAATAACAAGAATTATCGCAATTACGATGGCCGATCGGACGGATATTGTGCCCGCGGCAATCGGACGATTCTGTTTTTTGGGGTGTAACCGATCTGAATTACGGTCTAAAATATCGTTAAATACGTAAATCGCACTGGACCAGCAGCAAAACGCAAACAACGCCCAACCCGTTAGCCAGTAAGCTGTTACGGAATCTGGAGAGAGAAACAAGCCGGAAAAAATCAATGGGAAAAGAACAAACACGTTCTTCGTCCATTGCCGGATTCTCAGCAGGTTAATCAAAGCAACCGGGGTCATAGATTCTCGTTTAGAAAAAAGTGTGCGATAAAGGAAACGAATCAACCAAACCCAAAACAGCGGTTTTCAGCAATAAACAGAGGAAATATACTCTGAAAAAACCGATGTAAATACGAATCGGGCATAAAAAAACCTGTTTGCAAGTATTACAAACAGGTTTATGGAGGATAGCGGGCTCGAACCGCTGACCTTCTGGCTGCCAGCCAGACGCTCTCCCAACTGAGCTAATCCCCCGCGTTGGAATTATTGACGAAACAACTACGCGCTTCATCAAAGTTTTTGTAGTATACGTTTTTCGGAAAAAAAGTCAAGGAGAGCAAACGAATCTTTCAAAAAATTTTTCGTTTTTTCTCTTTTTTCCCTCAATTCTCCAGAATATTTCTGTTCCGGTATTGGATTTATCGACCAAAAGCGGTAAAATGATAAGTAGTTTTTTCTTGTAATTTTAAGAAATGATGAAAATCACCCCCTTTATTCCAACCGGATATACCATGAACCGAATTTTTATAGTCATTTTTTGTTTTTTCGCACTCCCCGGTCAATTCACTTCCCTTTTTGCCCAAGTTGCCTCATCTCCCGGATTAGAATCCGAATTTAGTACCGAGGACAATCCTAACTCCGATAGTCAAACGGCAAATTCTTTCCGAATTAACAATAAAGTATTCGTGGGAAAGGAAACTTCGCCGACTTCGCAAAGCTGTACCATGTTTTATTCAGGCAGAGTATACGATTTTATGACCAATCCAGAGGAAACGATTATTTTTGACGCGGAAATGAAACGATTTCTGATTATCAGTTCGCAAACGAAAACGCAGTGCTCAATAACGTTGGAAGAAGTCGATTCTTTTGAGCAAATGATGAAAGACGCGGCGGAAAAAGTCAAAGACGAATTTATTAAATCCTGTTTAAAGCCGGCTTTTGAAATTACGCAAGATTCTAAAACCGACGAATGGGTTTATACCGCCCCTCGACTGGTGTATCGGATTAAAGCAAGTGCCGAGCCGGCTCCCGGAATGGCGGCTGCTTACGCGGAGTTTGCCAATAAATACGCGCTGTTAAACGTTATTCTTATGCCTCAAACCATGCCGCCGTTTGCACGCATGGCGGTCAATAACGATTTAGCTAAAAAAGGACTTTTGCCCGAGAAGATAGAAATTACCATTCAACCGCAGATTAAGCCTTTATCGCTGAACTTTGGAAAGGAAAAAATCCATACCACCCATAATTTTGTGCAGGGATTGGGAGATGGGGATTTAACTCGAATCCGAAAAGCGGGCGAAAATTTCGGTCGATTCAAGCCGGTGTCTTTCGACAAATATCAAAAATTATTATCAAAGAAGGCAACCAAATAACGCATGCGAATTCCAACTCCGCGCCGATCTGCCGTTGCGTTTAATATGACTCCGATGATAGACATCGTGTTTCAGTTGATTATCTTCTTTTTGGTTTCCAGCCATCTGGCGCAGTCGCAAAGTCAGTTTGAGCTGGATTTACCCACCGCTTCCAGCGGTCAGGAAGCGGTCGAGGCAAGCCGGACGACGAAGATAATAATCAACGTTCTGGAGCCTGAATCGCCGACCGGACAGTATTCCATTTTACTGGCCGGTGAGAAAACGGATATAAAGACACTTAAACAGAAACTTACTTATGAACATAAAAGTCATAAACAAATAGAGATTCATATACGCGCCTCTCAGACAACGCCCTATCAGATTATCGAACCGATTCTTATTGCCTGCGCGCAAAGCGGAGTTTGGGACGTTCGCTTTGCCGTCTATGAAAAATAAAACCGCCGGATAATCGACCGGCATGTTTTGTCCCGTCCGTTGATTTCAAGATACGATCAACCCTCTCCGGCTTGGGAAACGAGGGAAGCCTTGTTATGACTACTTGATTTTTTCTTCTTGACGCCGTTTTGATTCCTGCCTGACCAGAATCAAACAGCTCTTTGTTTTATTGACTGGGGCGAAATGGGTTCCAATCAGAAAAACGGCGTTTCCTCTGTTGCTATCTGTTTTCCCGCTTCCTGAGCGGTGTGCTTTTTTATTCGTCGAAATAATTTTGAGGTATCCGATAATTTTTCCTTTTGCGTCCTTGACTTTTTCCAGAACAAGTCTTATAATCTTCTCTATCGTTCAAAAGTTTTTGGTTCTTTTGCGATAAATTCAAGTGGAATGGGTATATCCAATCCGCAACGACAGGATCGAAAGTCTCAATTAACGGCTAAACGTAATTGAGAATCCATGACACAAAACTCAGGATACGCAGAAGAAAGTCCTTGAGAAAACAAACAAGACGTTTTGCTCACGGGCAAAATAGCAAATTCCGATGAAAAGTACAGAAACACTGTTCACTGATAGATTAATATTACGTGCGATCTCTCCAGATGACGCCGCTGATATTTTGAGTATTCGCGGAATCCCAACGTAGGTCCAAATGCCGGATGGATGCCGCATCAATCTCTCGAACAGACGCGCCAAATCTTAAAGGACGTGTTTCTGGACAAGGATAATATATGGGGAATTGTGAGAAAGAGCAGTCCGACGGTTATTGGGTCTGTTGGGATAATTACCGATCCTAAACGGAGCGAAAATCCTTCCGTTCTTATGCTTGGCTACGCCTTGGGATTTCCTTACTGGGGAAACGGGATTATGACCGAAGCCGTTAGAGCCGTTTGTCAGTATGGATTTCAAACGCTCAACCTGAACGCGATTTCCGCTTATACGTTCCCGGCAAACGCGCGCTCGGAATCTGTATTGCGAAAAAACGGATTCCAATACGAGGGCACATTAAAAATGGTCGAATATTCCTGGGACGAAAAAGAGTTGTTGGACAACAAATGCTTTTTACTCGTGCGGAAATCATATACTGGTTCCGCTTGAGTTTTTTCCGGTTTGCACAACAAAACCGCAGTCGTTTCATTTCGCCCCCATCAAACAGTCCTTTGTTTTATCGATTAAGGCGAAATCAAAACGACGTTAAGAGGAAAAATCACGAAGTCATAGTATAACCCGATTTTGACGCGATACCCCGCCAAGGGATACCTGCAAAAAAATCGACTTAACCCACCATAATTTTTTCTAAAAACAATTTATGAAGACATTTTCATTTTTAACAGTCGTTTTATCGTGTGTTCTTACTCTGGCGGACTCTGCGGAGGTTCCGACGACAACGGGTCTGGACGATTGCAACGTCGTTTGGAATACTCCGGGAAAGTCATCGTTTGATTCGATGCCGTTGGGAAATGGGGACGTTTGCGCAAACGTTTGGACTGAGTCAAACGGCGATTTGCTTTTTTATATCAGCAAGTCGGATGCGATTGATGGTCAGCATAAAATTCCCAAACTGGGACGAATTCGTGTCCGCCTGGAGCCGCCGTTGGAAACGGGTACAAAATTTTCCCAAACGTTGAATTTATCTCAATGTTCGGTTGAAGTTCGGGCGCAGGATGTTTTCTTACGCATTTGGATCGATGCTAATTCGCCGATTATTCGCGTTACAGGAACAAGTCAAACTCCGCGAATAATGCACGTTTCGGCAGAATTTCTTCGAAATCCGCAACTTGTCGAACAGCCGGGGAAACTGGTTTGGTACTATCGGAACGAAACGTCGGACTGGGCGAGAAATTTTGCGTCGCAGAACACGCCGGAATTTGTCAAGACGGTGAAAGATCCGATTCTGGGGCGTACTTCCGGGTGCGTGGTTTCGGGAAAGAGTTTACAAAAAAATAGCGGGACGGAACTTCAAAGCAAGCAGCCGGAGACGGATTTTGATTTTTCGATTCTCGTTCATACCAGTCAGCCGGAATCGGGCGAAAAATGGGTTGAGGAGGCGTTATTACCTGTCGAATCCGACTGGCAGGCGCATTGCGATTATTGGAAAAATTTCTGGAATCGGAGCTGGATTTATGTTACCCGGTGCGGAGATTCCGACGTGCATTTGGATCAATGCCGATTTACGCAAGTCGCGCAGGGATCGAAGGCGTATGAGGGGCATAAAACCCTCGACGCGCGGCTGAACGCATTTCAAATTTCGCAGCGATACGCACTGGAACGTTATTGTGAGGCGGCGGCGTCGCGCGGTCCGATTCCGCCTCAATATAACGGTTCCAGTTTTACGGTCGATATGCCTGCCGGAGTGCTGGCGTTCGACCGTATTTTGGGGCAGGCAATTTCGCCCGATCAACGTGATTGGGCGACACTTACGTTCATGTGGCAAAATACGCGGCATCCGTACTGGTCGATGGCGGCACGCGGCGATTTCGATACGCTTCGACCTGGTATGGAGTTTGTGCGTCAGGGATTGGAAACGTGCAAAGACCGGTGCCGTAAAATATTCGGTTTTGACGGCGCGTTTATCATGGAAGCGAGCTGGATGAATAACGTCGGCGTTTTCAACTGGGAAAGCATGCCCCCGCATTTGCGTTTTCATCAGTTGGCTACTATCGAACTGCCGCTGATTATGTGCGATTACTATGAATATACGCAGGACGAACGGTTCCTTAGCGAGGTTTTACTTCCGTGTGCCGAGGCGGGAATTTTGTACTATCAAAATCGATTTCCTGACCGGGATGAACGGGGAAAAATGAGGATGAACAACGTTGGTTGTGCCGAAACCTATCAGCCGGTGGATAACCCATGCACGGAACTGGGCTGTTTGAAACGTCTTACAGCCAAATTGCTGACGTACCCGATTAGTAATGAACAAAGAGAATCCTGGACGAAATTGCACGGTGAAATTCCAGACGTGCCGACGCGGCGGATTCGCGGAATCGATTTGTTAGCGGTGGGCGATACGTATGCTCCCGGGCGAACGGACTGCGAAACGCCGGAGCTATACTCGGTTTATCCGTTCCGTCAGGTTTGGCTGGGGGCGGAGGGGATTACGCCGAAGCAGCTCGCCGATGCCCGGCAGTCGTTTCATGTGCGCAACATCAGTCTCGATGGAACCATCGATGCTCAACCGGTTGAAACCGGCGGCTGGCAGTCGGCCCCCGTTCAGGCGGCGTATTTGGGGTTGGCACGCGAGGCCGCGCGGCTTGTTTCGATTAATTTCAACGATCAATTTATCAACTGGAACGACAACGTCGATCCTAACGCGCCGTTTCCGAATCGTCCACGCCCCCGCTTTCCCGCATTTTGGGAGTGCAAAATGGACGGAACGCCGGATAATGACCACGGTGCAAACTCGGTGTCCGGACTTCAAAGCATGCTTTTGTTGTGCGAAGGGAAGAAAATTTATCTGCTTCCCGCTTGGCCGGAAGATTGGGACGTTTCATTCAAACTTTGTGCCCCGGATAATACGACCGTCGAATGCGTTTACCGAAACGGTAAAGTCGCGTCGCTGGTCGTTTCTCCTTCCCAGCGAACGGCTGACGTGATCGATTGCGCGACCGCGGAATCACGAATCCAAACGCTTTTGACCATTGCGAAAAGCGACAAAAACTCCCGCTTTGGTTTGCCCCCCATGCTTGACGGCCTGGCAAGCGGTTCTGACGAGCAGATTCGGTCTGAACATCCGTTAATAGGTGAATGGATAATTCAGAATAAAGACCAGTTTGGTCAAATCGACGCGCAAGCGGATCTGAAAGAAGCGTTTAGCGAGGCGATTCCCAAAACCGTGGTTTCCGAAAAAGAGATTGCCTTTTCCGGCGTTCAATCATTTGACCGGGTAGAGTTTACGATAGAGAATCCAACGCATCGGCGCGGTGAAGGGATTCCGTTCGTATTATCGGCTCAGGACGAAAACGGCAATTGGCGAGAAATCTACCGCAGTTCGGTTTATGGTTTGATATTCAGCAAACGATTCCCGACCGCAACGGGCAAGGCGATTCGTCTGGAAATCGATAAACCGGTAACTCAATTCGACGCCTTTTATACTAAAGCTAATTGATTTTTCCGAGCGGCACCGTTTTATACTATGATTACTTGAATTTATCTCTTGATGTCGATTTGATTCCCGCCCGAACCGAATAAAACAACCCTTGGTTTTATCGATTAAGGTGAAATGAAACGACTGATTTATGATAGCAATATAAGCCGGTGAATTTCAAGCGGAATCAGAGTATATTTTATATTTTTGCAGGAGCTAATATTATGAATCGACGCGATTTTTTACGCCTGTTTGCAACCGCAACTTGTACGGCATTTTCATCAAATTGTTTGCAGTTATTTGCCGAACAATCGGTACCGCTATCGGAAGATTTGGTGGCGATTTTTTCTGATACTCATTTGCATGGACCAGAAACGACGCAGCATGTTGTTCGATTCAATCAATCAGTCCAGAAAATTCTGGCGATGAATCCGCGTCCCGCTAATTTGATAATCTACGGCGACATTGCGTACCTGGAAGGGAAACCAGAAGAATACGAGCTATTTCGCCAACTGATAAAGCCGGTTGAACAGGCGGGGATTCGTTGGGAAGCAGCCATGGGAAATCACGACCGGATCAAGAACTTTCGTCAGTTTTTCCCGGAACGTTTTGAAAAGCCGTCTGTTATCGAAGGGCGTTATATTAACATCGTTAAAACCCCGCACGCCGATTTCATCGTCCTGGATTCATACATGCCAGGCGCGGTTCGCGGTCAAATCGAGCCGAGACAAAAGCAATGGCTCAAAGAAACGCTTGATAAATACAACAAGCCGGTTTTTGTTGGTTGTCATCATCCCTTAAAGGAAACGGAATTGGCCGATGTGCTTCGGGAATGCCCTCATTTGAGTGCTTATTTATACGGTCATAATCACAACTGGGTTAACAGCGTAGAGCAGCAAGTACAAACCATTGGTTTCCCCTCGGTAGGACATTGGGGGGACATGGGATTTGTCATGCTTAAACTAACAGAAAAAGAAGCGGTCTTTACGCCTGATATAGACGCCTATTTGTTTCCTAAATGGTCAAAAACGCGCACGCGGGAAACGAATGTAGAAGCGTACCTGAAACGATTGAACGAAACGACGGTGCGTATCCCGTTGCGATAGTCTTGCATATTGATTTCTGACCTGCCATACATTCCCCGCGAGCAAGGGCATTTTTGCGAGCGGAATACGGCTTATTTTATCTCCATTAAATATGGAATAATTTGTTCAGCGGGTTTTATATGTCCAGCGGGAGATATTTATTCATCTGATGTGATCTGTTCAATTCTTTGGAGGACGGCTTGTGAGGGGTTGAACAGGCGAATTATCGGGCAGTCGCTCCAATTGTCCAAGCGGGGACCTCCGTCGGAAGGCGTTAAGTTGGAAAGTCCGAACTCAATCGTCGGGGCAGACGGATTGACTATCCCCTCGTGTTGATAAATCGTCCGGTTTTTTCCGTACGTTGGACTTTGCAGGTAAATCGTTACGGGCGATTCGGTCTGCGCCTGGAAGGTGAATCGAAGCCGAGCTTGCGGACTTTTCGGTGTCAGACGCGGGTCGGTTAGACGGTAGGTTATCAAATGGAAATGTTTCCCCGCGGCGACAACGCCCCGCCCGTTAGAACCGGTTTCGAGAGCCAGCGGAACGGGAGCAATCGGGTCTGTTCCAATCGATTGGGTTGCCCAGCCGTTAAGACCTTCCGAAGCGTCGTAGATAATCGAGCGGGGCGAGGCGCCGGCTGTCGAGGCTCCGAGCTTTTCCGGGATTGCAAACACGGGCGAGGTCGAAAGATGAAATCCATTTTCATACAAAACAGACGCATATACAAAAAGCGGCTTGTCGAGATTCATCACATCAATTTCGGCGCGATATTCGTTATACTCGGCGACGGGGTTGGAAGCGGACGGGCAGCGAACCGCTTGGATTTCAACCCAATTTCGGGCGAAAGCATTGGTATTTTCCAACGCGTAATAGATTCGTACGTTTTTTACGTGCTGGGTCTTTGAATCGATCCGGAGCACTGCTTCCGGCTTACCAGACGGCGCACAGGCAAGGGAAATCGTCGGGGCTTGAGGGATTCCATTCGGTTTATGCCGAAGAAAAACGTCGAACCAGATCGGTAAATCGTTTTCCTGAATTTTCGCGATATGATGAATAAAATTCGGAGCGTATGAAACCCGTCTAACCGTATCGACCGGAACAGCAGCGAGGGTTAGAGAGCTAAAATCCATATTTCCATGCTGGTCATTTGTAGCGTTGAGAAACAGCAGCGGGGCGGAAATTCGACTGGCGACCGCTTCGCAGGTGATTGCGCTGAGATAGCGTTTGGCGGTCAGGGTCGGTTGGTAAAGATTCGGGTCTTTAGGCGAGCCGGTTCCCGTTTCCGGCTGATTGTAATTTCGGTACTGGTATTCAAAGCCCGCACCATAGATGGGGACAGCGGCGGTTACCCGCTTGTCGGCGGCGGCCGCCATCCAAGTTAGTGTTCCTCCCATGGAGATTCCGAAAACGCCCAGATGGTTTGGATCGGTTTGTTCTTGCGCAGTCAAAAAAGTCAAAGCCCGTCGGCACGCATAAGTCCATTCGTACCAGCAGTTCGTTTCCGTTCGCCCCTGATCGGAATTGTGATTGGCGGTTTGCTGATTACAGTATTTCAGCGTTGGGGGATATTGGGCGTAGAATTTCCGTTCCGGTTTGTCTGTCCAGCAGCCGCCCCAGTCGATAGAAACGACGGCGTACCCTCTTTGGGCCCACTGCTTCACCCAATCCGGATTAGCGGTTTGTCCTCCGCCATGAATATGCAGAATCCCGGGAACGCGCTGCTTTGTATCCGGTGCGCCGTAGAGTGCGTAGAGGCGAATCGTTCCGCCGTCGCCGGGCGCGCCCCAGTTTTCCGGGACGATTCGAGAGGTGAAAAAGCTCCTTTTGTACACGCACCCGTTTTCCGTCCATTTTTCCAAAACTGTTTCGTCCAAATCGTCGTTGAGAATAGGCGTGGTTTTATCCGCCCATACTTGTTCAAAGGAGAGAATCGACGGGTCTTCGCCCACGAAAGTACGGGGGGAATAAGAGTTTTTTGGGATGGTGATTGGCGAGCCGGTGGTAGTCAGTCGGATTTCCAGCCAGCAGCCGTCGCTGGTTTTGTCTTTCGAGCGGAGGGAAATGCAGACGGGTTGATTTTGCGGAGCGAGGAAGGAGCCGACGATTTCGGCGGGGATTGTTCGGAGCCGATTCCAGTTCCCGTCGTAAACGGAGACGCTGTTGGCGGGGGATTGGCTGGTATCGAAAACCAGTTGTTCACCTGTACGCAGAGTGCCCTGTATTCGGAGGGCGGAGTTTTCGTCGAGCCGGATTTCAGGATTGACCAGTTCCGCGTTTTGCTGTTTGAGAAAACGAATATCTTCGACCAAAATCTCCGTCTGGGTTTTGGGCGGGACGGTTCCGAAACCGAGTGAAAATCGTCCTATGTTTTGGAAATCGGGTTTTTTCGTATCCATCCGATAGCTCCAGTCGGAAGTAAACCAGGCGGCTTGAGGCAGCGGAATTTCGACGTACTTTTTCCCGGTAAAATCGATTGGAACGATATAATCCATGCCGCGGCATTGGAAGACGAGCACCGCACCGGTTCCGTCGCCTGTAATCGTCATTCCGACGGCCCGATGGTTCGATAAATCCCGCTGCGGCATTGTCCAGCTGGCGTGATGAGTGATATTGACGCGCTTTTTATCCGTCGGATTCGATGTTTTCAAACGAAGGGCGTTTCCCGCTTGCGAGTATTCCGTTTGTTCATCTGGATTGATATTGGGGTAGTCGAATTTTAATTGTTCGACGGTCGGCTGAACCCGGTAGTTTTCGGGACTGTCGGGGTCTGTTTGGGGCAGAACGCGGAGGTAAATCGAGGGTTGTTGGGCGGATTGTTTATTGATAAGCGTTACGGTCTGATTTTTCTGAACGTACTGGCGGGGTGAAACGGGACCGTGTTCTTGAGCGAGCGTCCAGAGGGTATCGCCTTTTTCGCGCGTAAGAACCGTTGTCGGGGTTAGGGTGAATGCGTCGGGATTTTCGGTCAGAACGTAAACCGTGTCGGACGCCCAATGCCGGAGGGGGTTGGGGTAGTTTGCGGCGTTGTGATTGAACGAATCGCGAAGCGTTTGCCGCTGAGAATCGGACAGCAGCGCGCTACAGCGTTTCCATTGAGAAAGCAGAGCAATGGTTTGATTTGTTTGTCCATGCTGTTGAAGTGTATCTGGGGTTAATCCGAACATCGGTTCTGGTTTAAGAATACTAAAATTACAGGCCACGCGCGCCGCCATCTGGGAGAGCATAAAGTTTGCGTCGAGTAAGTTTGTTGCAGGTCGGGCGAGAGATTCCAGAACGATTGAGGCTTTTCCGTCGTTATGATCTCCGATCGATTCGGTTATCATTCGTTTGGTTGAGTTAAATCGGTATTCAAGGCTGGCTTGGGCAGGAACGCCTGCACTTCCCCCGGTAGTAATCGGGTGATCCAGATGTTTATAAATCAAGGCGGAAAACTTATTCCAGCCGTAACGGTATCCCGGCAGTTCGTAACAGTCGATTTCCAATCCATCGTATTCTATATGGGAAATTTGGTTTCGATTGACGAAATTCGCGTATTCCCGCGCAATTTCATCGAGCATTGAAGAGGCATTGTCCGGCACGTAAGCGCAGCCGTAGGGCACAAAAAGCCCCGCTACGCTGGTTCCGTTTTTGTGCGTTCGTTCTGTAGCGGCGTTTCGATTCCGGCTTTCGATTTGAACCAGCCAGTCGCCGGAGGGTTGTTTTTGAATCGACTTAACGGTTACGATTTCCCCGCCGATACGAAAATGATTGCCGTGAAAGAATCCGGGAACGTTCGTATAGTATCCCATCGATTTAGGCTGGTCGTTGGATAAGGATTCCGGAATCAGGGCAGGGCGGAATGATTCATCGGGACGAAATTGGAACGCGGTTGAATCGTTTTCGGTTAGCTCGCCGCGAAGCGTTCCTTCAACCCAAAACGCTAAGCGGGAATCGGCAGAATTTTCGACGTATCGGGGGTCATGGAATCCGATTGTTCCGCTGAGATAATGCGTTGTCAGCAAAAGTCCCTTGCTGCGGACGTATCGAGCGAAATCTTGAAAATCCGGCTCTCCGTTTTTGAAAAGGTCTGTATTGACGCCCCAGTTGAGGGCTTTGGACTGCCAGAATCCTTCCCGCCAGACGTCGGTAAAGAGATAAATTTGGCGAATATCCGCCTCTTTCATCCGATCGACCATTTTTTTAAGTGCGTCGATTGCTCCGGGAGCCTTGAAATTATCGACAGAAATATTTCCACGCGATCGGTCGGAAAAGGTCTTTTGCCAGCGGTCAAGCCATTCTTTCGCCTGATCGTAAGACCATTTTCCGTCTGCGGTTTTCGGAAAACGGGTTTCCTGTTCTCCCCAAATATGAAGCATGATCTGATCCGCTTCGTCTGGATTATCAGCGCGAAAGAGCGCAAAAGCCCCCAACGGGTCTGAAACGCCCGCTTGATTTGCGGACTGCGTTTTCAAGCAGGAAATAGCAGGCCAGCTAACCAGCGTTCGATGATCGTTGAAAACTTCCGTCATGTAGTCCAAACCCCATGCGGAAAATCCCTGACGCGGATACGGCAAGTCAAAGGCAAGAACCACGCGATCAGACCGATTCTCAAATCCGTGCAGACTAATCAATCGAAATGCAAGGTATTTTTCTCCTGCCGCAACATTTATCTCAACGCGGTAGCTCCCGTCCTGCGAGGCGAATACCAGGCTGTCTGACGTACCTGTAAGGCAGACAAGGGGGATTTTTGATTGGCTTGTTTCTACAAAGAATCCGCCAGAACTTTTGTATAGCGGAGAATCCGTGGCAGTCGTATTGACCGAGGTAATATTCGCTTCGCCGACGGTAAAGGTTACCGAAAAAGTCTGACATCGAAACGAAACGGAATTGTCAGCCGATCGATTCAATTCAGATTGAATGTTTTGTGCCAGAGTCATTTGACTCACATTTAACAGCAGACAGACAATAATTCCGATAGTAACAAAACACACGATTCTTAGGAGACTGATAAAACGTGATGTATTCATTTTAAGCGTCAAAATAACGTTGGAGGAAAGGCTAGGAGGGATTGTATGGGAAAGGCAGGATTATCGTTTATCTAAAATCAGCGTAGCAAAGCGTGCCGTTTCCGCGGATTTCATTTTTCGATATTTCCCAATTATAAGCTCTTGCCTAGCGTTTGTCAATCGTTTTTTGTGTCTGTGAGAAAGAATTTCTCAAAAAGAGCAGAAGAAGAGGACTTTTGCGTTGATTTTCAGGCTACTCCTTGCCGGATTTCTATATTTCTATAGAATTAAATTAGTTCCACTTGAATTTTTCCGGCTTGTATTACCGCAAAACAGCGGGGTTATTGCAATATAATTTATTGCGATGTAAACCGGGAAATTTCCAGAGAAATCAATGGAGTCGTATTATTTCAGTTTACTGACAACTTTAACCCAATATATATTATTATGACCGTTCGTACCCGATTTGCTCCCAGCCCAACAGGCTACCTTCATATTGGAGGCGTTCGTACCGCTTTATTTAACTGGCTTTTCGCCCGTCATAACGGGGGACAGTTCATTCTCCGAATCGACGACACGGATCAGCAACGCAACGTAGAAGAGGCGTTGGCTCCGATTCTCCATGGCTTGCAATGGCTAGGAATTAACTGGGATGAGGGACCGGGGGTCGGCGGACCGCACGCTCCGTATTATCAATCCCAAAGAAGCGATAAATATCAGGCGATTGTAGACCAGTTGCTGGCGACGGGCTTTGCCTATAAGGATTACGCGAAAACCGAGGAATTGCAGGCGCAGCGGGAAGCGGCTCAGGCGAAGAAGGAAACATTTGTTTATAATCGTCAATGGATGGCTGATACACCTGAAAAAGAGGCGCAGTTTAAGTCCGAGGGACGGTCAGGGGTCGTCCGATTGAAAATCCCGCGTGAAGGCAAATTGGAATTAGACGATTTAATTCGCGGACACGTCGAATTTGACTGGGCGCAGGAGCAGGATCACGTAATTCAGCGGGCAGACGGTTCTTTTATTTATCATCTGGCTAATATCGTTGACGATCACGATTTTGAAATCACCCATGTTATCCGGGCGGAAGAACATTTGTCCAATACGCCTCGACAGGTATTTATGATCGACGCGTTGGGCTGGGAACGCCCGCAGTACGCTCATCTGCCCTTTGTTGCCGAGCCGGGCAGTAAAACCAAGCTCTCCAAGCGAAAGCTGGATAAATACATGAAAAACAAGGACTTTTCCGGATTGGTCAATCACGGCTTGCTGATCGCGCAAAAAATGGGTCTGCAGGCGTCTTTGGAAACCTTTAATCCGGTTATTACCGATTTCTTTGAGCAGCTAGGATACCTTCCCGAGGCGATTGTAAACTACCTGGCGTTGCTGGGCTGGTCGCTGGATGATCATACTGAAATATTTACACCTGATGAACTGGTGTCCAGCTTTACTTTAGACCGCGTTGTTAAAGGCGCCGCCAGTTTCGACTGCGCAAAATTACTGTCCTTTGAACATCGTTATATGGATAAAAAAACACCAGACGAAAAAACGCAACTCTGCTTGCCGTTTGTCGTTCGCGCCGGCTGGGTTGCCAACGACGACGCCGGAAAAGCGTTGGTCGAAAAGGTTGTCAAAGGAGCCTGCGAACGAATCAAGGTGGCGGGCGATATTCTCAATTTCGATGAATTTTTCCTGGCTGACGATAAATTGGTTTACGTTCAAAAAGATGTAGACAAGCGTTTGAAAAAAGAAGGCGCCCAAGCTCTGCTAAAGCGATTCCGAGACGACGTTTTAGCTCCCGCACCGGTTTGGCAGGCGGCTGTTTTAGAAGAATCCATGAAACAATGGCTGGAATCCAACGGAATCGGTATCGGCGATATTATTCACGCTTTGCGTGTCGCCGCGACCGGAAAAGGCGTTGGAATCGGCATGTTTGAGGCTCTCGAAATTCTCGGTAAGCAGAAAACCCTTGACCGAATCGACAACGCCTTGAAGTTATAGTTTTCGTTCCTTTATACTCTGGTTCCACTTGACTTTTTTCGGTTTGCATAACAAACGGCAGTCGTTTCATTTCGCTCCAATCAATAAAACAAAAGGTTGTTTTATTATGCTTAGGCGAAATCAAAACGATGTTAAGAGAAAAAATCAAGTAGTCATAGTATAATTCCCCTCCCCCAATTATAAATATAGCGTCTTCCTGAATTAATTGAGAATTTAGAATTGATTAATTGAGAAAAACGTTATGTTCTGTAAATTCCGGGGAATGTACAAATTTTTAGAAATACAAATTATTTATATCATGTCTGAAGAAAAACCGGTGGAAGCCTGGCAAACGTTTTTTCAAGCCGATAGGTATGCGGTTGAGAACGGCTGCCGAATTGTAGACGCGCGGACGGGCTACGCAAAAATTCAAATGGAAATTACGCCGCATCATCATAACGCCGTCGGGATTACCCAGGGCGGAGCGATTTACACGCTGGCTGATTTTGCCTTTGCGGTTGCCTCAAACGCTGGAAACGAAAAAGTCGTTGGAACCAGTTCGTACATAAATTATTTCAAAGCGACCCGAACCGGTACTCTTACCGCCGTTGCGAAGGAAATCTGCCGTACCCGAAAACTCTCAACCGTCGAGGTTAAAGTTACCGACGACGACGGTAATTTGATTGCTCAATTCCAGGGCAACGGATACGTTTTAGGCGGAAATATACTGTAAAACACGAATCGCAATTCACCTACCGTCCATCCGCTTTGTCGTTTTATAGCGTCATTGAGTGATTTTTCCTCTTGATGTCGTTTTGATTTTCGCCCCCCCCTCGAATCAAACAACCCTTTGTTTTATCGATGGCGGGCGAAATGAAATGACTGCGCTTTGTTATGCAAGCCGAAAAAAATCAAGTGGAATCTGGATAAATGAATTGCCGGAGTCGTGTTTAGTGTTCGTATTTATATTACTTCCAGTTCGTTCATAATTTTTTCCACGCAATCCAGCTTTCGGATCATTTCCTGCGCTCGTTGTTTTTGGAAATAAGACTGAACGTTGCCTTGGAGAATTATTTTTCCCTGTTCGGCTTGAATACAACGGATTCGGGTTGGAAAATAGTTGCTGGCACAGAGCACGGTTTCAACCTGATTTTTTATGGACGAGGAAACGACAGCACAGCTCATTATATAATCTCCTTGACAGGTACGAGATGAATTTGAAGTTGACAGAACTCCGTGAAGTACTTCGCGGAATCCGATAACGACACAATAGTATATGGAGCAGCCTGTCCGGTGCGGGGTTGCGTTTTCTGAAACAGGAAACGCAGCCTTGCGAACGATTTTCCCAGCCTCTCGGATTCAGCGAACCATAAATCCGTTGTTCGTTTTTCCGCACCGGATAAGCTACGTAGTTATTATAAAAGGGTAGTCAACCCGGAACGAACAACGCAGGAGATTTGTGAGAGATAATTTGAGTGCCGCATCAATTCAGAGTACTGAATTTGAGACGTTTTGTGGAGTATACTGGTTCCACTTGAGTTTTTCCGGTTTATATTTTCATAAACCAGTCGTTTCATTTCGCCCTGATCAGCAAAACAAGGATTTAGCTCAACTTATTGGGCGAAATCAAAACGACGTCGATCGGAAAAATCAAGTAGTCATAGTATAAATAACCGAAAATCCTCCTAAGACCGCTATCGTAGGCTACGGGTTATGGAAGGGGGACGGATTTCTCCATAACCCCGGACTTTAGTCCAGGGACGGTACAAACACATACCATGTTTCTCCGCCATCGTAAGCTACGGACAGGGAGCAAGATAGGTGGGCTTCTGTTCCCTCCACTGAAGCGGCGGGATTTGGGGGAGGTCGATTGTCTCGTTCTGCCCGCCGGTTGCAAGCGGAAAATATCGTTATTCCGTTTCCTGTTTTTCCTACCCCCTATTAAAAAAACATTTTTTAGATTAGAATAGTAAGATACGTTACGTTGTACTTAAATATGATGTTTTGTCTATTTTATATTATGAAAGGACATTTTGTAATGAAACAGATTTTTGGACTAACGCTTGTCGCGTTACTCGCGGCTTCGGGTTCGGTTACCGCAGCGGAAAGCACGCCGCTGGACTGGGAAAACCCGGCTGTATTTCGTATTAATAAAGAGGCAGCCCACGCTTCTTTTACCCCGTATCAAACACAACAACAGGCTTTGAAGTTTGAAAAACAGCAATCTCCCCTGCGCGAATCCCTCAACGGCGATTGGAAATTTAATATGTCCGTCAATCCGGGCAGTCGTCCGGTTGATTTTTATAAGCCTGATTTTGACGTTTCTTCCTGGAAGGATATTTCTGTTCCCGGTAACTGGCAGGTTCAAGGTTACGACTATCCGATTTATGTAAATCAGCCGTATCCGTTTAAGGCGGATCCCCCCTACGTTCCCGGCGGTATTAAATCCGAATCTTACAAGGAGGGTATTCTCGAAAACAATCCTGAAAAAGCGGCTCAAATAACGGATAGAGCGAATTACAATCCAATCGGTTCTTATAGACGAACGTTCACGCTTCCGCAAGGCTGGGAAAAGAATCAAACGTTCCTTTGCTTTGACGGCGTTGGCTCTGCCGCCTATATTTGGATTAACGGTCAGAAAGTCGGTTATACGCAAGACAGCCGAACGACTGCTGAATTTAATATTACTCCTTACGTAAAAGCGGGGACAAATACGGTTGCTGTTGAAGTCTATCGTTATTCAGACGGCAGCTATTTGGAATGTCAGGATTTCTGGCGTTTATCCGGTATTTTCCGCGATGTCTATTTGACTTCTACCCCCAACGTATACGTTCGGGATTTCTTTGCCAAGCCGACTTTGGACGACAATTTCCAAAACGGAACGATGACCGTTGAACTGGACGTTCGGAATCTGTCCGCAAAAGCGGAAAAGGTAAAACTGCAGGCAACCTTGCTAACCAGTAATACCAATCCGGAATCCTTGGGCGTTGATAGCAAAGATATTACCGTTGAATCGGGGAAAAACGGCTCTGTTACGGTTAGTTTCCCGGTTAAGCAGCCTAAACTTTGGACGGCTGAAACCCCTGACTTGTATCCTCTGGTAATCAATCTGCTGGACGAACAAGGTCAGACGCTGGAATCGACGGCTATTATGGTCGGTTTCCGCAAAGTAGAAATTAAAAACGGACAGTTGCTGGTCAACGGCAAAGTCGTTCATATCAAGGGCGTTAATCGACATGAACACGACGCGAAAACAGGGCATTATATTCGCGAAGATTCCATGATAGCGGATATTAAGCTCATGAAAACGCATAGTTTCAATGCCGTTCGTACGTGTCATTATCCAGATTGCCCCCGCTGGTATGAATTATGCGATCAGTACGGAATATTTCTGACCGATGAAGGTAATATTGAATCTCACGGTATGGGCTACGGTGCCGCTTCTTTGGCGAAAAATCCGGCTTGGGAAGCTGCTCACGTTGATCGTGATTTGAATATGGTTGAACGCGATAAAAACCATGCCGCTGTTATCGTTTGGTCGATGGGTAACGAAGCCGGACATGGGTGCAATTTTAGCGCGTGCGCAAAAGCGATTCGCGCTCGCGATGCCTCTCGTCCTGTTCATTACGAACGGGCTAACGGGTCTGCTGACACCGATATTTATTGCCCCATGTACGCTGGTCCAGACCACTGTTTAAATTACGGCAAAAGACCCAATCAAACCAAACCGTTAATTCAGTGCGAATACGCTCACGCGATGGGCAATTCAACCGGAAACTTCGATAAATACTGGGCGGCTGCTTTCGATCCGGAAGTTCCGTATTATCAAGGCGGATATATTTGGGACTGGGTTGATCAAGGTATCCAAACCCCGGTTCCGGTTAGCCGCAAAGTAAAATCTACCGGAGTTGCCGGCGGAAGTTGCGCTTATAACTATGCCGGTGCCCCGATTGTTGAAAAAGCAGGAAAGCCATCCTTTAACGGGACGATTACTGCGGGAGAAAACGACCGATTCAATTTAACCGCTCCGTTTGAATTGACCGCTGTTGTTTATCCGACAGACATTGTTGAACACGCTCCGATTATTATGAAAGGCGACAATCAGTTCGGATTAAAGCAGACGACTATCAACGGTAATAAACTCCAGTTCTTCCTCTACGATAAAACTTGGAATGAACTGAATCTTGATTTACCCGAAAATTGGATTAATAATTGGCATACGATTTCTGCGTCTTATGACGGCGAAACCATGACGGTTTCCTGCGATGGAAAGCAAATTCAGCGTTCGTTCAAAGGAACAATCAATAACAATGAATGCCCGGTTACTATTGGAGCCAACGCCCAGTATTCTGGTCGTATATTTCCCGGATTTATTGCTCAAGCGGAAATAAAGCAGGACGGACAAACGCTGTTTGCCGTCAACGCTTCAGACTCCAAAGCGATTGTTGAAACAGGAACCGGTACCAACGAAACGTTTATGGCTTACGGCGGCGATTTCGGTCCTGCCGGAACTCCTTCAGACGATAACTTCTGCATGAATGGACTGATCAATTCCGATCGTACCGTTCACCCGGGTATCGCTCAGGCCAAATTCTGTCAGCAGCCGGTTAGTACCGCTTTGGCGGAGTTCAAAAATCGTACCGCGAAGCTAGAAGTACTTAACCGATACGACTACATTGATCTGTCCAACGTAGACCTGTTCTGGACGACCAATCGTTCTCAAGGCTGGAATCAGGTACAATTACCCGCAATTAAACCGTTTGAAAAGGGCGTTGTAGAAGTTTCCGTTCCAGAAAATCAGAACAAAGGCAACGGACAATATTTAACCATTGAATATCGTTTGAAAGCCGATACTCCGTGGGCGAATAAGGGCTTTGTTATTGCAACGGATCAGTTTGAACTGGAACCGTTTGAAGCTCCTGCTTTTGTAGCGGCAAGCAATTCCAAAGCGACTCAAACCGATACCAGCGTTGTTTTAACGGCGGGAAAGTACGAATATTCTTTCTGCAAAAAGAGCGGTAAACTGGTTTCTGTTAAGTACGACGGAAAAGAATTTCTCACCGCCCCGTTAGAAACGACTTTCTGGCGTGCTCCGACGGACAACGATCGCGGAAACGGACATGCGAACCGATGCGGTGTGTGGAAACGAGCCGCGCAGTCTTGGACAATCAATTCGGTAACCGTTGAAAATAACTCGGTTGTTTTCAATGGAATCTTACCAGAAGTTCCGGCAACTTTGAAATTGTCTTATTCAGTAAACGACAGCGATTGTCTGCGCGTTGCGATGGATTATAAAAAGACCGGAGATAACATAGTATCTGAAATGCCGCGATTTGGTGTTCAGTTTGCTTTGCCCGAAGACTTTGAAAATCTGTCCTGGTACGGACGCGGTCCGGAAGAGTCTTACTGCGACCGGAAAAACGGAATGAAGTTTGATCTGTGGAATTCTACCGTTTCCGACAACTTCTTCCCGTACAGCGAACCGCAGGAAGCCGGAAACCATACCGACGTTCATACGCTGACTATCAGCGGGAAAAATGGACAAAAAGTAACGATTCTTCCGCAGAGCGGCTGGGACGGCAAGCCGGTATTTGAGTTCAATGCGTTGCATCATACAACCAATGATTTGCAATCCGCAAAGCATCCCTATCAGCTGGAAGGCGGAGTACAGGGACGACCGGAAACCTATGTCAACATCGACTTGCGTCAGCAAGGAGTTGGCGGGGATAACTCTTGGGGAGCCAGAACTCACCAGGAATTTACTAATACCGATTCCGAATATCATTTCAGTTTTGTTCTGGACGTTAAATAGTAATATTTTGTTCAGTTGAAACAGTAGTAATCCCCTTCTTTGAATATCGTTTTTTGCGATATTTAGAGAGGGGGATTATTTTTGTCGATAATTCCTGGAATTTGTATTTTCAACGGTTTTACCGACAATTACGAATATCTTGCCGACGTGCTTTGAGGTTTTATACCATGACTGCGTGATTTTTCCTGTCGACTGCGTTTTGGTTTCGCCCCTGAAGGAATAAAAGCTCCTTATTTTACGGATTAGGGCGAAATGAAACGATGGATTTATGATAATATAAGCCGGAAAATTTCAAATGGAACCAGTATATTTGATTTTTTCTTCTGCTTGAACCGTGAATCGCCCCCGCCGATAGAGCTTTTATGTATGCTTTAAGCGAATAAAACCAAAATAATTTCTCTCCCCCCCTTGAAAGATTAGTCCAAAAGACTATATTATTGTAATTATTCAAGGCGTTCTTTGAATGAAGAATCTTGAATTGAATGCACCTCTAGCTCAATTGGATAGAGCATCGGTCTACGGAACCGAAGGTTACTGGTTCGAACCCAGTGAGGTGTATCAGCCCTGTTTGCAGTGAGTTGCAAGCAGGGCTTTTCTTTTGCAATATGCCCTGTTTTCTAGGCTCATTCAATTCTTTCTGTTTTTCCTTGCAATTTATTTCAACCGCCTGCGTGCCCGAAATTGTGCCCTGAAAAATACCCGTTTCGTCCTTGCCTGCTAGAGTATTTTCTAATACCTCTAAAATGTTTGTGCCCGAAACGTTTTCGGATTCCCCTTGTTTTACAGGCTCCGCCTTTCTTGACGTTAAAACAAGATTTATTCCCGCCTCCATATCTGTTTCGTCGTACCGGATATAATGCTTTTCGGCCATTGTGGGGCTATGCCCTATTCGGGTGTATTTTTTATTTTAAACAGACTACATTTATTTTCGTTTTTGATGTAACCGTCTAATTTATAAGTCGTTGAGTACTTTCTTTCGCGTTCTCTGAAAATTCTTGCGAACGGGGGCTGTATACTAAATCGGTTGTCGGGATTTTAGAAGAGGTTTCTTGAAGATTTCCGGATTGTATGCCACTGTTCAAGACGTTTCAAGGCGTCCAGATCGGTAAAACAGAGTTTGGAATCCTTTTATTGGGCTTAATGGGTAAAATCAAAACAACGTAGATGGAAAAATTGCGTAATCATAGTACAAATTACCCAAATTGCCCTTGACAAAAAATGGCAAACATTCTAAACTTGACTTTAAAGGGAAGAGTAGCAATCAGATTATACGGATTATATATAGATTCAACTCGAGTTTTCTCGAAGCATCTGTTTATACTATGACTACTTGAATTTTCCTCTTGACGTCGTTTTGATTTCGCCAATAAGTTGAGTTAAATCCTAGTTTTGACGATCAGGGCGAAATGAAACGACTGGTTTATGATAATATAAACCGGAAAAACTCAAGTGGTAGCAGTTTATAAGTCCAATGATTGATTCCTGCCTTCCAGATTAGTTGTCAGTTACCGGTTATCCGTTGCCGGCTATCTGATTTCTTCTATAATCAATTAATTAAATGGAGAGTTCAGTGCCTTACGACATTGTAGTATGTGTAAAACAGGTTCCCGATACGGCGAACATCACCTCCGAGGCGATGACCCCTGAGGGTACGGTCAACCGCATGGCGTTGCCCGCAATTTTTAATCCCGAAGACCTCCACGCGTTGGAAACTGCGCTGGAATTGAAAGACCGTTTCGGCGGTACAGTAACATGCGTTACCATGGGACCACCCAAAGCCGCAAACGTTCTGCGCGATTGCTTATACAGGGGAGCCGACCGGGTCATTTTGCTTACCGACCGCCGCGCCGCCGCTTCCGATACTTTGGCAACAAGCTATATTCTGTCCCAAGCGGTAAAAACCGTGGGAAAATTCGATATTGTTTTATGCGGACGTCAGGCGATTGACGGCGATACCGCTCAAACAGGACCGCAAATTGCGGAAAAACTCGGTATTCCCCAAATTACGTATCTGGAACAGGTAATAGAGGGCGACGGCAATTCTATTACCGTTCGGCGTAATACCGGTTCTGGCTGGGAAGTTGTTAAAAGCCAGTTACCGTGCCTAATTACGGTTTTGGATACCGCCAATCAACCCCGTCCTCTTTCGGCTTGCAAAACGTTAAAATACCGTTTCGCGCGCGTTCCGGGAGAATTAGGTACACCCGGTCAGCAGGAAGATACCACCGAACAGCAAAAGACGCTTCAGGACAAGGGGCTTTTGCTCGAACAGTGGAATCTGGATAATATAAACGCTGATTTGAATCGTTGCGGCTTGGCTGGTTCTCCGACCAAAGTCTTCAAAGTTCTGTCAATCGTTCTTACCAAAGACGGATTCGTTAATATCGAACCGACAGACGAAGGCATCAACGGCATGATTCATGAATTAGTCGTCGATAAAACCTTATAAAAAAATATCAAATGAAACGGGCTTGCAATTGTACTGAACTTACGTTCATGTCTAATTGGTCAGTTCCGTAAATATTGGTTTGACTGCTGTTTTCCGGATTATCGGTTTATTCAAGATTTACCGGTAGAGTACAT
>CAYZMZ010000004.1:5458-27108 GCA_964479655.1 uncultured Planctomycetaceae bacterium | reverse complement strand
CAATGGTTCCGCTTTTGGTGCCAGCAGCACATCAAATTTCTTTAGCAATACCCCTGTTACGGTTTCCAATGGAGCAACTTTAATATATGCAGGTCAGTACAATGCTACCCCGGGTGCCCTTTTAACGGTTAACGGTGCTAATTTGGCATTACAAAGCGACCAGTATATCAATAACTTGGTACTGGACACCGCCGCCGTTTCTACAACCGGAACGAATTATCTGCGTGCAGGGTATATTGCTAATCCAACGTGGACGGTAACCGGCGGCGAAACAACGATTTCATCCAAAATTGCAACGGTTAAGTATGGTACTGCGGCAACGCAATTTACTATCAACATTGCCCAAGATGCAACGCTGAATATCGGAAATACGATTGGATCGCTTGATACCGCGTTCAACGGCATGAATTTGTTGGTTCAAGGGTCTGGCGAGGGCGCGGGAACCATAAAGTTTAACGGCGCAAATGCGATTGCCAACCTGGGTACGATTACCTTCGACGGCGTGAACGCAGACATCAGTGCTAATGATACGTGGCGGGATACGGGCTACTTTAGCGGCAGTACGGTTAATATACAAAACGGGGCGAATTTAACATCTCACGCGACCCATTTTACTAATGGAACTACCTTTAATCTAAATAATGGCTCCATTACCTTTGATGGAGACCTGAATACGTATGTCAGTACAATCAATTTGCAGAATGGATCTTCCCTGCTGGGCGATTCTTTCCGTACCGGTCATCAATGGTACAGTACAATTAATACCGTATACGCAGACGGCGATACGGCAGACGTAATGAATAACATTTCGGCGACGATAAACTATTATGACACATCCAAAACTCTAACGTTTAACGTGGCGGATAAGGCTCCTTTAACCGTTTCGGGGAAAATTAACGTAGACTTGACGGTTAATAAAACGGGTGATGGTCTTTTAGTACTTTCCAATGCGGCTAATACCATGACAAAGGGATTGAATATCAATGACGGTACGGTTCGCTTGACAACCAGCGGAGCACAGGGTTCTGGTCCGATTGTTGTCGCAGAAGGCACGATTTTGGATATTGGCGCGGAAGATACGGCAACGACAATCGATTTTACCGGGCAAGAGGTTACCTTAAACGGAACGCTTTCTCTGGACTTATTTTCGCTCACCTCCCATGATTTTGCCGAATTTGGTACTCTGACCTTGGGAGATAACGCAAGTTTGTTTATCGATTTGAATGGGGTAGATTCCTCAGCCAAACAAATGATCAGCATGTTATCCTACGACAATCTTGTAGGCAGCTTTGATTCGGTTACCTTTTCCCAGGAAGGCTGGAACGGTATTTTTAGAGATGGCACGTTGTTCGTTTACGATTCTGCCAGCTTCGTTCCTGAGCCGACATCCCTGATTTTGCTCATACTGGGTATAGCCGGAATATTCTGTATTCGAGGTTGCGCAACGCGAAAAAGCTCCAAAACACAGAAGTAGCGAGTTACGGAGAAGCAATCTTGGTCCCCAGACTTTAGTCCGGGGCTGTACAAATATCTATCGCGCTTTTCCCGCCTCACGTCTTTTATTGGAGAAGCCGCACGTTTTGGGGGTGGTTGCGTTGACTGCTGTTGCGTCATTGGGCGGCGGTCGGTTGGTAATCCAGTGGAAGCTGGTCTTCTCTGACTGCCCCCCGCTTTTTATTTCTTTCTCAACCAGACAAGACCAATCGCGCCAAGTATCAGAAGTGCCCACGTGGACGGTTCAGGGACCGGAAGGGACGGCAAAGTCCCGCCCAAGGTATAATAACCTTCCGCGAGATTGTTTCCGGTAAATTCAAAAGCCAAATAGCCATTACCTGTATTGGTAACAAGCGTTGAACCTAATAATTCGGTAAACGTTAAACCGTCTGCACTATACAACAAAGAAAAATCGGACGCTTTAGCGTATTCCTCTAGCTGATTCTCTGCCGCAAAATCAAAGGCAAAGGTTACCGTTGTATTCTCCGGGTCGTCAAAAAGCCCCTCACCCAAAGTGATCAAATTCCATACTCGATTCAACTGCAATCGGTCTGTTTCTGCCCATGTATAATCTTCGTCATTGTTCCCCAAAATAATACCAACGCTGTCCAAAAATGAGTGGCTGACTTTTACACCCAAACCACCATCACCATTTTCTTTTACATCAAAATAACCTGTATTGCTGTCTTCAGCGGTTTTACCCAAATAATACGGGTCTGCTTTGTAACCTGCTGGGGTATCGTAAACGGAACCGGCAACCATAGAAAAGTTATAGGAATTACCAAAGAGAGTATTGACTATTTTCACTTCTTCGTCCGACAGTTTAAAATTAAACGTCAGAACTTCGGCTATTTGCCCATTCGGGATGCTGCGGTTGTGGCTTCCAATGTACCCGCCTATGGCTGTAGTAAAATCTCCTGTTTGCCCAGCTCGACCAACGACGCCCAATACATTTGGACTTGTTATGGTATTGTTCGTAGAAGAACCGTTAAGCCATTGAGCTTGCCCTGAATTCCAATTGTAGTCATCTACTGTACTAACGTGGCGAATATCGGTAGAATTATTCATTCTCAAACCATGGTCTGCACCGTTCCGACCAAACAGTCCTGTATTTGCAGTACCTGAAACAATATTATTTACCAAAAAAATGGATTGTACATCTAAGGAAGAAGTTGTTACAAGTTTGTTTGCTTTGGCATCACTGGTAAATTGAACAGCCGAAACCCCCGTGCTTCCCAGCTCACCAAGAGTAATCGCGGTTGCACCGCTGTTGCGGGTATAAGTAATCGAACTGCCCAAAGCATCTGCCCAACTGGTAACATTGTTTGAAGCGTCTGTAACGATAGAGGTAGAATTTAAGTCATACAGAGCACCCATGCCGCGAAATTGGCTGTCAGATTCTGTTGGAATTTGTTGTGCAAAGACGAGACTTGAACAAATGAGTGCATATATATATATATATGATTTAACCGGGCAATAATTCATGATTTTCTCCTAGTATAGCAAATAATTAGACAGTAAACAATTGGAGGGCGGGTAATTATAAGCCACACCCTACCACCTATTATACCTTGCATTTTAAAAAAAACAAGGTTTTTTTTCTTATTTCTTGAAAAATTCATAAAAAATCACATTTCATTGCCTATTGTTAAAACTGAAAATTTTGCCGTATATATTTTCTGAAAAACCAGTTAATATCATTCCGGTTTCATGTTAAGTTTTATAATATTAAACCAAGACCTGTTTGATTCAGCACTTCCCGCCGCTGGCTGTAAAACCGTTTAATCCCAATAAAAAAGCTCTTATATATCCTTGAATATATAAGAGCTTTATACTATGACTACTTGATTCTTTCTCTTGACGTCGTTTTGATTTCGCCCCAAAAAAATCAAACAACCCTTTGTTTTATCGATTATGGCGAAATGAAACGACTAATTTTTGTTTATGAAACCGGAAAAAGTCAAGGGGATCCAGTATATTTGTTTTTGCGTACTAAACGCGCGTTGGTTATTACGCTTCAACGGCTACCGGCGGTACAACCCAAATCTTGATTTCGGTTTCGACATCGGTTGTCAAACGAACTTTGATTTTGTACATACCGATTTCTTTGAGCGGGCCTTCCAGGCAAATCTGTTCAACGGACAGATGATAGCCCTTGCCGCGTAAAGCCGCGACAATATCGGTAGCGGTTACAGAACCGTACAGTTTTCCCGTATCCGAGGCGTTGGATTCGATATTGATTTCTTTGTCCTGCAATTCAGCAGCCAAGCCTTTGAGCTTCTCAATTCGATCCTTTTCCAGTTCCAACAGCTGAGCTTTATGCTTTTCGATCATTCGTTTGTGATGATCGGTAGCAATTGTTGCCAGACCCTGAGGAATCAGGTAGTTGACGGCGTATCCGCGCTTGCAGGTTTCGCCCTGGGGCGAGTACCGCCAGGACTTCAACAACATCGCCCTGCTTCCCGAGTTTGTCTACCGACTGAATTAATAACAGCTGGAAACCGCCGTTTTGTCCTTTAGGAGTGCGCTTTGCACGAAAAGGGATACGTGCGATTTTCTTTTGCTTCGTCGTATTAGGCATTTGTATAATCCTTAAAATAGGGGTTAAAATAAAATATAATAAACGTATGTTTATTGATGAACTAACTAATTATCTACTGATAAACTAATTAAAAGGGAACGTCGTCATTGGGCATGGGAGGCTCAAAGCCGCCCGCCGGAGGTACGTCCTCGTTAATTTGACGTGTGGGAACTTCCGGAGCCGGAGGATTGGGGGCAGCCGGAGAATTGTAACCAGAAGCGTTGTTGTATCCGCCCTGATTACCTTGCGGCGCGTTGTTGTACCCGCCTTGACCGCCTTGGTTTCCGTAGCCGCCCTGCGGCGCGTTGTTGTATCCTCCCTGACCGCCCTGGTTTCCGTAGCCGCCTTGATTACCGTACCCGCCTTGGTTACCTCGGTTGGCTCTGCTGTATCCGCCTTGACCGGCAGAACCGTCTTCCGGTCCGCCCTGTCCGCGTGCTCCCAACAGTACCATTTGATCTCCGATAACCTTCAGCTTAGACCGCTTCTGACCGTCTTGTTCCCACGAATCCATTTTCAAACGCCCTTCGATAAGAACCGGCGAGCCTTTTTGCAGGTATTCTCCCGCAACTTCAGCCGTTCGATTCCATAGGGTAACGTCGATAAAAGTGGCTTCGTTAACCCACTCTCCTTGGGGATTTTTGCGGCGGTCGTTGACGGCTAAACCAATTTCGCAAACGGATAAACCAGAGGGAAGATAACGCAACTCAACATCGCGGGTAACGTTACCCATGAGCACAACTCTGTTATAACTGGCCATAACAAAATCTCCACAAGGATAAAAGGGTAATATATTATATATTAGAGCACAGTAAACACATAATTTACTGTGCAAACAATGCGAATTTACTCTTCGTCGTCGGAATCGTCGTCCATATCGGCAACGGCGTCAACAACGGCAGCCGACTCTTCGGCGACTTCGTCATGAACCTGAACAAAGTTACCGGTTCTGGCGTTTTCAATCATGGCCTGTTCCAGACGATTATCGTGCTTGATAATCATGTGGCGGATATTGCCTTCAATGAGTTTGAACTGACGTTCCATTTCAGTCAGTTTAATACCTTCCAGATGGAAGAAAACCAGCCAGTAAACGCCTTTGCGCTGTCCGTTGATCGGATAGGCGAGTTTGCGTTCTTCAAAAATTCGGCTGACAATAACTTCTCCGCCTGCTTCGGTAATAACGGAGTCGATTTTCTTGGGGGTAACTTCCGGATCGCGAGCATAAATCGCGGAATCCAAAATAAACATTCCTTCGTAAAAATTGACAGACATGATGCCTCTCTTATATAATTTATTGGTTAAAGTGATTCGTTAATTAAACTGGTTCATACAGGCATTCGGTCCCTGCTTGAGCCAAACAACAACCGCGTCGGCTGCTTTTGCGATGGCCTGCTGTATCAACGGTTTGTCTTCCGACGGTACCGTTGAAAGTACGTAATCTACAACAGAACTATTGTCTTGAGGTCTTCCGATTCCTACCCGAATGCGGGCAATATCTTCAGTACCGGTCAAACGAATAATATCAGACAATCCTTTTTGCCCTCCGCCGGAACCGCTGGTTCGACATCGGATTTTACCGCAAGGAAGGTCCATGTCATCGCAAATAACTAAAAAATCGGAAACATTGAGCTTGTAAAAAACTTTCGCCTCCGAAACCGCTAACCCCGATCTGTTCATATAGGTTAGCGGGGACAGTAGCATAACTCTTTCGCCCGAAACGGTAATTTCAGTGTATTCTGAATGGAATTTTTCTTTCGGACGGTCTGCGGAATACTGTCTGGCTAACAGGCCTATTACCTCGTAGCCCATATTATGCCGCGTTCCAACGTATTGTCTGCCCGGATTGCCCAAACCGACGATAACTTTCATGCGACACTCCTATTGTTTCCGGAAAAAAGCACATAACAAAATGGAATTGACGAAATATCAATTCGCGGGGTATGAAGAGGAAAACGATTTCGTATTTCCTCTCCATACCGAATTTCGTTATTTCTTTTCTTCCTCGACTTCGTCTTCTTTCTTGCGGCCGATAACTTCCGGTTCGGCACCTTCTGCTGTTGCTTCTGCCGTTTCGGTTTCTTCCGGTTCGACCAGCGGAAGAGCGCAGTGAACGATAATTTCTTCGTTGTCGATCAAAGGACGAACGTCTTTCGGGAAGACAACATCCGCTACGGTGATATGACCGTTGAGCTGTAAATCATCAACTTTAACCTGAATAAAATCAGGAATTTCCAAAGCCGGGCATTCAATATGAATTTCGTGCAGGTTCTGGGTAAGAACGCCGCCGGCAAATACGCCAGGGCATTCGCCGTGCAGCTTCAATGCTACAACGACATTGACTTTTTCGTCTGCATTGACTCGAGCAAAGTCTACGTGGTAAACAGCGGCTCCCCATGTATTCCACTGAATTTCTTTAATTAACGCCTGTTCTTCCAAGGCACCGGTCAGTTTAACGACTCGGCTGCCGTGACGGAGTACAAAACCAAATTCCTTGGCTGAAATGGAAAGCATAACGTTTTCCGCTCCGTGTCCGTACAGGATTGCGGGGATTTTTCCCTCGTTATTGCGCATGCGTTTATTGCGGCGTTTGCCGGTTATTTCGCGCAGTTCGACATTTAAGGTGTCCGACATTGTTGTCCTCTAAAATTAAGGTATATAAAACTACTTCTGCCCACCCGAAGGCGACAGCCATCATTATTTTTTGATATTTTATGTGTATAAACTACAAACGTTGTCGCCGTTTGCAGCTAAAAGAGGTTTTAACTTCGACAATAACAAAAAATATTATTGTCTGAAAAACCAATCTATTACGGAAAAATATCAGAGTAAATATTATTGCCAATTTTTTCTTTTCTACAAGGGGGAAGGGCAATAATAATTCTGACTATTTTGTATTTTCTCTATATTGTGTATTTTATTAGGATTAATACCGCGTTTTGAACAGCATACTAACCGATTCATTATAATGGATTCGTCTGACCGCTTCCGCTAAAACGGGCGAAACGTCTACAATGCTGGTATTGTTAGGTAACTGTTCCTTGGGCAAGGTAATCGTATTGGTAACAGCCAAGCCGTCGATAGGCGCGGCGTTGAGTTTTTCCAAAGCCGGTCCGCAGAAAACGCCGTGCGTAGCAGCCAGATAAATCTTGCTGGCTCCGGCTTCCTTAACCATTTTGGCGGCTCCGGTAATTGAACCGGCGGTAGAAATCATGTCGTCAAATAAAATAACGATTTTACCGTCTACAGAAGGTCCAATCAAATTCGCCTGACGGGTTTCTGTTGCGCTGGCTCGACGTTTATCTACAACCGCCAGCGGGCAGTTGAGATTGTCGGCGTGCGCCTGAGCGCGTTTGATACTGCCTTCGTCCGGGCTGACAATAATCAATTGGTCTTGCGGCAGATTCATTCTCTGGAAATACTCGTCCAGAACCGGAGTGGCGTGCAGATGATCGACGGGAATATCAAAGAATCCCTGAATTTGTGCGGCGTGGAGGTCTATCGACAGTACGCGGTCTACTCCTGCCTTGGTTAGCAGATTCGCTACCAATTTAGCGGTAATCGGAACACGCCCTTCGTCTTTGCGGTCTTGACGAGCGTATCCATAATACGGAATAACGGCCGTTATGCGGGACGCGCTGGCTCTGCGGAAGCTGTCTATCATGATCAGCAATTCCATAATTGTTTCGTTTACCGGATGGCAGGTAGATTGAACGATAAAAATATCGCGTCCTCGAACGTCTTCTTCAATCTTACAAAAGATTTCTCCATCGGGAAAATTACCGATGGACAACTTGCCCAAGCGAACTCCCAGATAATCGCACATACGATTTGCCAAATCAGGATTCGATCTACCACTAAAAATTTTCATGACTGCTTTTTAATTGTAACAGATAAATACGACAATACTGCGACTTACGGACGTACTCCGACCGTTTACGTTTTTCTTATTGTACTCAAATATCTAATATTTACAAGTAGGGGAAATAAAATCTGTTAATTTGGGGGAACGTAAGGCGAGAATTGTCCTTTTTTCCAATAAACTTTCCGAACCAGTCTTGACAGAAAAGGAAAAATTTGAGACAGTATTTCCAGTTCGGAACGGAAAAAACACAAAAATCCCGTAAACTTGTACAACCACCTTCCCAATTTTGAGAATATGGGTAAAATAATAACAAATGTGTGATTCCGATTAGTATAAATCAAATTAATTAACACAAGTTGAAATAATAATGAAACGAGCTAAAATTACAATTGTCGGAGCGGGTAACGTTGGAGCAACGTGCGCTTTATGGTGTGCAAGTCGTGAACTAGGAAACGTAGTTTTGCTGGATATTCCGCAAACCGAAAAAATGCCGGCGGGTAAAGCGTTGGACATGTTCCAGGCGAGTCCGATTATGAAGTACGATTCCCAAATTGTCGGTACAACGGACTACGCAGATACCGCCGATTCCGATGTTGTCGTCGTTACGGCGGGTATTCCCCGTAAACCGGGCATGAGTCGGGACGATTTGCTTTCCACCAACGCGAAAATCGTTTCTGGCGTTGCTAAGCAAATTGCTCAATATAGTCCCAATGCGATAATCATTGTTGTCAGCAATCCCCTGGATGCCATGTGTCAGGCGGCTTTTGAAGCCTCTGGATTCCCCGCCAACCGCGTCATGGGTCAGGCGGGCGTTTTGGATACCGCCCGATTCCGTGCTTTTATCGCCGAAGAATTGAATGTTTCAGTAAAAGACGTTTCCGCTATGCTTTTGGGCGGACACGGAGATACGATGGTACCGCTGGCCAGCTGCTGTGCGGTAGGCGGAATCCCGGTTTCGGAACTGATTGACGACGATACAATGGCGAAAATCGTTCAACGAACCCGCGACGGCGGAGCGGAAATCGTGGGATTGCTTAAAACCGGCAGCGCGTATTATGCGCCTGCGGCGGCGGCTGCTGAAATGGCGGAAGCAATTATCAAAGATAATAAACGTCTGGTTCCGGTTGCTGCCCGGTGCGAGGCGCAGTACGGGGTCGGAGGTTATTTCGTCGGCGTTCCGGTTATTTTAGGAGCTAACGGTGTCGAAAAAATCATCGAAATCAAACTAAGCGAATCTGAACAGGCAGGATTTAATAAATCCGTTGCGGCTGTCAAGTCGTTAGTCGAAACAATGCACAAAATTATTGGATAAATTATTTATAGGATATACTATTATGAATATACCTCCGATTGGATTTTTAGGAGCTGGACAAATGGCAACTGCGTTGGCCAAAGGTTTTGTCGACGCGGGTTTGGTAGACCCCAAACGCGTATTGGCGGCTGACGTGTACGATATGGCACGGCGCAATTTTGCGCAGCAAACCAAAGCAATGGTTACCGAAGACAATATGGCGGTTGTCGAAAAGTCGGCTGTTATTTTTCTAGCCGTAAAGCCGCAGGTTTTAGCGGGCGTTTTGGACGAAATTGCCCCGAAAATTACCGGTAATCATTTAATCGTTTCTATCGCCGCCGGCGTTCCGCTGGCTAAAATTTCCGCTCGTCTGGGCGGAAAAGGGCGATTGATTCGTATTATGCCCAATACTCCTTGCCTGGTAGCGCAGGGCGCGATGGCCTACTGCATGGGCGAGAAAACTACGGCCAACGACGGATTGATTATTCAAACGCTGTTGCAAACAATCGGGACGGTTCATCAAGTACCGGAACACCTGCTTGATGCGGTAACCGGCTTGTCTGGTTCCGGTCCGGCTTTTATCTATATGATAATTGAAGCTCTGTCCGACGGCGGCGTTCGGGAAGGCTTGCCTCGTCCGATCGCTACGTCTTTGGCGGCTCAATGCGTACTGGGTTCCGCCGCGATGGTTTTAAAAACCGGTGAACATCCAGGCGTGCTCAAAGACCGCGTTTGCTCTCCCGCCGGTACAACCATTGAAGGGGTGGCGGCATTGGAACGATGTGGTGTACGAAACGCATTTATTCAGGCGGTACATGCTGCCGCCGAACGCTCAAAGGAACTGGGCAAGTAAGCGATATAAATTAAAAAAGTTGTTTGGTCGCCTTGCCCGAATCAAGGACGGTTCGGGCGGCGTATATCAAAACGACTTTTGTTTGCCGGGTTGATTCATTTTATACTGGTTCCACTTGACTTTTTCCGGTTTGCATAACAAACCGCAGTCGTTTCATTTCGCCTCCAAGCAATAAAACAAAGGGATTGTTTTATTCTGTTCGGGCGAAATCAAAACGACGTCAAGAGAAAAATTCAAGTAGTCATCGTATATAATTTTATTTTTCAAGATTTGTTTCAAAAAGGATGTTGAACCATGTCTTTATTCGATAATCCCGACTATCAATGGCGGGAAACCTATTTTGTATATTATGCCCGATGTAAAATGCCGCGTCTGGAAGAGGCGGTTGGACGAATGAGAAAGCGAATTCCGGGCGTCTGCGCGACGGAAACCGCACGCGATGAAAAGGGAAATTTACAGGCAGTTTCGATTCTTTTTCCTGATAGCCCGTCCGGAGTAGAACTTATTCTTTCCTCGCCCGATGATATGGATAAGCCGATTGAGGAAGCGAAAAATATGCTCGACGATATGCCCGATAAACGCACTCGGCATGCGCTATGCCGATCCGATTCCCGGGTTGATATTCTTCATTTTGAACGAACGGGAAACAAACGCATTGAGCATGATTTGTTCGATTCGGAAGACGACCACAATCCAGAAGATTTCGATCCGTCGAGCATGTTTACCTTGATAGACCAGCTGATCGATTTAACCAAAGGGGTGGCTATCGATCCTCAGTCTGGAATGGTAGTATAAATTCTCCCGCCAAGGCAAGCCGTGCGGAAAGCAAAAACGAACGGGGAGAATATCCTCCGAAATTCCCCCGATATATATTATTTCCCCTGATATATATTATAGAATCAATGGGATGAATAAGGCGAAATCGGCTGATTTAAACTCCAGATTCCCAGTCGATTTTCTTTGGCGTACTGCTGGGCTTTGGCAAAACGCCGTTTCATCGGAGCGTTGTAATTGAATGTCAGCAACGCTCTTCCCAATCCCTGCTGAATCAGTTCTTCATTTAACAACCGGGAAGATTCGTCTGGACTTTTCCCCAGGTAGACGTACGCCAAATATCGTCCGTATTTATCCACCCTTTCGCGATCCAGACGAATATATATTTGGTAATTAACCTGTTTCAAGGCGTTTTTTGTGTATTCCGACGCCTCCGGTCCAAACGGTTCAATTTCATGTTCCGGTTTTACGGTTTCCGGAGTATCTACTCCCAGCAAACGAATACGCAAGCCATTTTCCAGCAACAGCGTATCTCCGTCTACAGCGCGGCGAACGGAATAGACGCCTTCCGGTAAAGGCGTGTCTTGAGCTGGCAGTTGAACGCTTTCCAAAAACAGGTAGCTAACAAACAGCAACAAGGCAGCTAAGCACAATTTTTGATAAAGCTTTCTAATTGTTCGGCAGGATCGAGTGATTATACTCATGGTAATCGTTCTATTATACCAAAAAATCTAAAAAAATTCAAGAAAAATTCTCTGGTATGCCGTTTTCACAAAATTTTGTTGATTAATTGTAACGATTATTCCGATATTATCGATTAGCTTTGAGGCAAAACGGATACCCAAAGAATTTTGTAACATAACTACGTGATTTTTCCCCCTCGACGCCGTTTTGATTTTGCCCAATAAAATAAATAGTACGAAATCCCTGTTTTTCCGATTAGGACGAAACAGGACGGTTTGTTTATGACAACAGAAGCAGAAAATTCAAGTAGAGCCTATATATCCAAAACCCCTATTGGAGTTAATATGAACGTGAATTTAAAAAAACTGGGAACGATTTTATTATTGCTCGGTTTTGTTGGTATAACCCCCTCCGTCGTATGCGGCGAGTGGGATTACGAATCGGAAACAACTCAGTCGTCGATTCTTCAAACGTCAGTAACTTTGTCGGAGCCGACTCCGGCTGTTGCCGACCCGATTTCGGTTTCGGAAACGGACTCGGTGAGTTTGCCCGAAACGGCACCGGTCGCCGCCGTTGCAGACAACGTGCCGGCTGCCGCCGATGTTCCCGCTTCAGCGGAAAACATCGTAACGAAGGCGGAAAAGGAGCCTCAAACCGGCAGCTCGGTTCTCCAAGCTCCCCAAGATGAGCTGACGGATTTAAAAAATCGATTGAAAGACATCGAAAATCAGCTTAAAAAAGAAAAACAAAAGGCGGACGATAAAAAAGCGGCGGACGCAAAAAAGCCCAGTGTTAAAGTCAGTGGACGAATACACATGGATTCCGACTGGTTTGATCAAGACGACGCCTCCAAAGCCCGGGTCGGGGATATGCGTGACGGCGCGGAACTCCGCCGTGCCTGGCTTGGCGTTTCGGGGAATCTAAATCAATTCCGCTATAAGTGCGATATCGATTTTGCTCCTTCAACAATCGCCTTCAAAGACGCCTATGTTGGGGTCGATAGCTTGCCTATTTTGTGCGATTTCCGTGCGGGATATTACAAGGAGGCGATTGGTGTTGATCAGCTTGTCGGCGTGCATCAAATGTGGTTTATTGATCGTCCTGTCTGCATGGACGGGGTTAAAAAATATGAAGAAAACCGATCTCTGGGTCTTTCAATTCGCAACAGTTCACGAAAAGAAAACTTTTTATGGAATTTTGGTTTCTACCAGTCTTGCAACGATACGCTTCGGAAGCATTACGACGAATATTCCCCCGATGATTCAAAAAATTTGTCGGGCGTTGGATTTACGGGGCGAATTGCCAATTTGTTTTATGAAAATAACTGCACCGGTACTAATTTACATTTAGGAATGGCCGTTTCCTATAAAGCCTGGGACCCGCGGGAAAAAATGAATTGGGGCGCCCGTCCAGAGGGATATTTGGGAAATACGGTTGTTGGAACAGGGGATTTTATCGGTACTACGGATACGTTAATGCTTGCTCCGGAATTTATTTGGACTCATAATTCGTTTGCCATTCAAGCGGAATATCAGTACACAAAGCTGAAAAACAAAGACTATAACGACCCCGAATTTCAGGGCGGATATATTGCAGTTGCCTATTTTTTAACCGGTGAACATTTTACCTACGCCAAGGGGGAAGGAATTTTAACCAGCATAACTCCCCGCAACGATTTTTGCCGTATATGCAAGGGCGGACAGTTTTTCTCCGGTCCCGGAGCTTGGGAACTGCTGTACCGGTTTAGCTGGATTGATTATTCTCAAATGCCTTTGTTGACAGGGGCTGACGGGGACAAATCCAAAATCGGTATTTGCTACGATCATACCTTTGGTATAAACTGGTATTTATCACAAAATACCCGATTTATGGTAAACTATATTCTATCTAATAATCAGTATACCTACGGCACGGCGAATACCGATGGAAATGTTCATGTTACAACCATGTCGTTCCAAATGTACTTTTAGTACTTTCCGAATAAAAAATAGATCCAAATCGAGCTTTATTCCTCCAATATAAAGGGACGTTCTCCAGCGTCCCTTTTTTGTTTGGAACGGAACAAAAAAGGACGGAATCAGTACAGGGCAAGTCAGAATCCGGGACAGAATCTGATCAAGATATGTCAGGTCTGAATATTAATGCCGTTGCGTACACTTCAATTAACTTTTCTTCTCCTACCGGTCCGATATTTTCGCCTGTTTTGGCTTTCAGTCCGATAGCCGCGCAGGGAACATCGAGAATTTGAGCGATTCGTTCCCGAATTTTGGGGATATAAGGCAGCAGCTTGGGCTTTTGAGCCTGAATAACGGCGTCGATATTTCCCAGTTGATACCCCTGCGCCTGAACTCGTTCCCAGATAATTTTGAGCATTTCAGCAGAATCACGATTTTTATTTTCGACGCTGGTATCAGGAAACATTTGACCAATATCTCCCAATGCCGCCGCTCCCAACAGGGCGTCGGAAACGGCGTGCAACAAGACATCGGCGTCGGAATGTCCAAGCAAAGACTTGGAATGCGGAATGAAAACGCCGCCGAGTTTCAGTCCCGGTCCGTCAATTAATTTATGGGAATCAAATCCCAAACCGATGCGAGGAATAATCGTACTTGTCATAATAATATCGAGTATACCTCGAATTACCGGCTTTGTCAAGACGATCGATAAAATCACGGGACAGAAGGGATTAGGGATTAGAGATTAGGGAATAGGGATTAGGGAATAGAATCTCCAATCCGCAATCCCCAAGGAATAGGGAATAGAATCCCCAATCTCCAAACCCCAAGCACCAATCCCCCCCTCTCTAGTCATAAAAGTAAATTCTAGTATAATAGAGATGATTTGATTTTTTGCTATTTTTACACAAAACTCAAAGAAATACTACCATGACAGATAATTCAACACGCCCCAAGCGGGTAATTTTGAAGATTTCCGGCGAAGGATTTTGCAGCGCTCAATCCCGTGGAATCCAAATGGACGCTGTCGTTCATATTGCTGAGCAAACGTATGCAGCCGCTCAAACCGGTACGCAAATAGCCATCGTTCTCGGCGGAGGCAATATCCTTCGCGGCGCCCAATTCATTTCCGGAGCGACGCATATTCACGAGGCGACGGCTCATTACATGGGGATGATTGCCACGGTGATGAACGGCTTGGCTTTACAAGACGCCTTGGAATCGCTGGGTCAGCAGACCCGGGTTATGACGGCTATCAAGATGGACGGCGTTGCGGAAGCCTATATTCGCCGACGTGCCCTGCGTCATCTTGAAAAAGGACGTATTATTATTCTGGTCGCCGGTACAGGCAGTCCGTTTGTTACCACCGATACCGCCGCCGCTCAACGGGCGCTGGAATTGGACGCCAACGTTTTGCTCAAAGCGACCCGCGTAGACGGCGTTTTTACCGCCGATCCGGAAAAAGACCCCAACGCCAAGCTGTACAGTTCGCTTACTTATGACCAAGTCCGACAGCAAAACTTGCGCGTTATGGATCAGGAAGCAATCAGCAAGTGCATGGAATACAGCATGCCGATTCGGGTTTTCAACTTTAAGGTTGAAGGCAATATCGAACGCGCCGTAGCAGGCGAGCCGATTGGAACCTTAATTACCAAATAGAAATTCACACTAAACCTTTTTATCAAGATTACGGGAATAGGGAGTAGGGAATAGGGAATAGAATCCCCAAACCCCAATCCCTAACCCCCACTCCCCTTTATTACAATATCATGTCAGAAGAAATAATTTTAGATGCCGACGACCGGATGGAAAAAGGCATTTCCCATTTGAAAGACAACCTCAACGGTATCCGTACCGGTCGAGCGAATCCGGGCTTGGTTGATTCGCTTACCGTCGCCGTGGCCAGCTACGGGGGGGCGGAATCGCCGCTGAAATCCCTGGCCTCGGTTTCCGTTCCGGAACCCTCTCAAATTCTCATCCGTCCCTTCGATCCGGGCACGATTAAAGACATCGAACGAGCCATAATCAACAGCAATTTAGGGTATTCGCCCAACAACGACGGGCGGGTAATTCGCTTAAACATTCCGCCGCTTTCCACGGAAGTGCGTAAAAGCATGTGCACGCGGATTAAGGAGTTTTGCGAAGCGTGCAAAATATCCATGCGGAACGTCCGCCGAGACGCCAACAAGGCGTTAGACCAGCTGGAAAAAGACAAGGCGATTTCCGAGGACGAACGCGATTCTGCCAAGGAAGATATTCAAAAGAGCCTGAAGAAATACGAAGAAAAAGCGGATCAATTAGGTAAATCCCGCGAAAAAGACGTGATGGAATGATTCCCCCGCTCCCCCGAGGCGGTATTCCCGGTTGGAATCTCTGCCCGCCTTCTAACGGCGCAGACAGGCAAAGGCGGTAAATATACATTCAGCCCTCAACTAAAATCCGGGGTTATTCAGACGGCTTTCCCCGCCCTCCCCGCCGCTTCAGAAACAGGAATCGGCGGGTATTATGTACGGGGAGTTCTATCGGAATTTGGAGTATTTGGAATTTGGAATGGGATGAGGTGCTCCTTGTAAAATTTTGGGATTAATATAGAATACCCGGAAATTTTGTTTTGAGGATATTTCCTTCGGGAGGTATCTGAGTTAGTTTATCCCCCCTTTTTATATTTAGGAGAAGCAAACGGTGTTTAACGTAACAGCAGTTGTCGGCGCGACCGGAGCGGTCGGAACTTTGATTCGTGAAATTATGGAAGCGAGAGATTTCCCCTCGAAGCGGGTTAAATTTATCGCGTCTAAACGATCCGCTGGAACGACGTTGAAATATAAGGGGGCGGAGGTTGTGGTGGAAGAAATGTGCCCCGGCGCGTTTGAGGGGGTCGATTTGGTTATCGGTTCTACTCCCGACGATATAGCCGCCCAGTTCGTTCCGTGGGCGTTGGAAAAGGGTTGTTTGGTGGTTGATGAATCCGGCTATTTCCGGATGAAAGAAGACGTACCGTTGGTTATACCGGAGGTCAATCCCGAGGCGGTCAATCAAAACAAGGGCTTAATTTCCAGTCCGAATTGTTCAACCACGCAGATGGTTATGGCGTTGAAGGCGTTGTACAATTACAGTAAAATCCGGCGCGTTGTGGTAACGACTTTCCAGGCGACCTCGGGAGCGGGTGTCGCCGGTAATCGGGATTTGAAAAACGGTTCCGCCGCCGCGTTAAAGGGCGAGCAGTACAAATACGAGGTCTTTCCGCACCCGATCGCATTCAACTGCATGCCTCAAATTGGAAGTCCCAAGCACCCTGACCGTTTCCCCGGCTTCACCTCCGAGGAAGTTAAAATGATTCTGGAAACATGGAAGATTATGGGCGATGATTCCTTTGGCGTTTGTCCGACTTGCGTTCGCGTTCCGGTGGAAAACTGCCATTCGGAAAGTATTTTAGTCGAAACGGAAAAAGACATTTCCGTAGAAAAAGCCCGCGAGTTATTCGCCGCTTTCCCCAACGTAATTGTTATGGACGATATAGACAACAAGGTTTATCCCATGCCGTGTCTGTGTACCGGCAAAGACGAAACGTTTATCGGGCGGATTCGTAAAGACCCGAGTGCTCCGAACTCCATTTCGTTCTGGTGCGTCAGCGACAATCTCCGCAAGGGAGCTGCGACCAACGCCGTTCAAATTGGCGAATTACTGGCGAAAAAGTTCAGCAAGTAAATTGCATAGAAGCGGGGAGCGGGGAGCGGAATCCCTATTCCTTGGGGAGTGGGGATTGGGGATTCTATTCCCTACTCCCTATTCCCTACTCCCGTTCTAGTCATCATCTTATTTAACGTCCGGTAAAGCGATGGACGGAACTTCCGGCTTCCCGACGTTTTCTCCAATAGACGAACTCGGTGTTGCGGTTCGCATCTGAGAAGTAGCAGTCGGAGCGGGAATATTCATTTGTTTACTGTTATCAACAGCCGGGGCAGCGGGGGCTGCGGGAGTTGTTGTATCCGTTTGCTGGGTAGACCAGGCACCGCCTGAGCAGCCGCCATTTCCGCAGTCAGGAGCGCAGGCGGGAACGCAAGGGGCACACGGAGCGCAAGCCGGGGCACATGGAGTGCAGCAAGCGGATTCGCAGCAAGACCACCGAGCGGCGCGGCGAGCACGGCAGCCAGACAAGCAGCCTCGACGGCATGGGGTGTAGCAGCTAACACAGGGATCACAAGCCGGAGCGCAGGTTGGAGCGCAGGCTGGAGCGCACGTCGGAACGCAAGCGGGGGTGCAGGCTACTGGAGCCGCACAAGCCGGTTCGCAAGCGGGAGCGCACGGAGCGCACGCCGGTTCGCAGACCGAAACGCAGGCTGTCGCATATCCGTAATTATGATGACGATGACCGAAAACAGATTCGGATTCGTTCTCCTCGGAATCACGGGAAATGAAAGACGAGGTAGTCGAAGACGGTTGAGCGTTTTCGGGTTCTGTCGGGGCGGCAGCGGGTTGAGCGGCCGGGGTATTCGGCTGGGTCGGGGTTGTATCCGCAGGCTGATCCGGTGTCTGATTATTCATCGATTTTGCGGGTTCGGTTTTGCCGGTTTCTGATTTGACATCCGGCTTGGTTTTGCTGTCGGACTGCTTGGCAGGGACGATTTCTATTACATCGACTTCACCCACGATTTCCGCATTTTTATCGGCGACCGCCTTGTCTGTTTTGGATTTTCCTTCGCAGCCGACAAACATAGTCGCGGCAATCATTAAAGCAACAGCAACCAGACCTTTTTTCCAATTGATAGTCATAGCAACCTTTCTGTTAAAAATAAAACATAAAAAATTCCGTAAACTGATTCCACTTGAATTTTTCCGGGGCGCACTCAAAAACTGGGTCGGGGGAAAAAATCAAGTAGTCATAGTAAACTTATTCACCGCGTTTACTATGAAAGATTATAGAAGTACAGGCAAGAGAACTCGCCAAAGAAAGAAAAGACGAAAGACGGGCTGGTTTCTGCTATTTCTTCCAAGTTGCAAGTATCTCTTCCCTGCGGCAGGCGGCTATGACCCGAATCGCTATAATTTTTCGTGATAGATTTGATTCATTTCTTCAATAGAAAGCGCACGCAGCCATACGGACACGTCTTTTACTTCTCCATTAAGTTTGTAGGGATAATTGCCGGTACCGTCCTGACCGATATTCCAGTCTAAAGAAGACGCAAAGGATTTAACCTTGGACAGGGGAACGTTTCCTGAAATAAAAGAGAGCCTGCCGTTTTGTCCACCGACAAATAAAACCGCATTTCCGTTTCGATCGGCTGTAACAGCCATAAATGTCCACTGTTCCGTTTTGTACTCCAATGGACGGAAATCATCGCGTGCTTCTCCATCGCCCCAATTTAACCAGGCGCAGGATCCGTTTGTCATGGTATTAGCAGCCAGGGCAAAGCCGGGATTCTTTCCGTTTTTCCAATCTTTGTTGGAAATCAAAACCGGGTCTTGAACTTGCGCTCCGTTTGCCTTAAACCAAAGCGCGACACTGAAATTTTCCTTCGGCTGACCTTTCAAAGACGGCAAGTCCTTTTGAGCAAGGCGTCCGGAAGCGACATCGAGGGGAGCTATCGGCTGAACCTCTTCTATTTTACCATCTAAAACTTCAGGAACTTCGTTGGTAAAATGTTTCAATAAATAGGCAGCCGCGTCGCAGTTATGCGGTTGACCGGTCATCCGCCCTTGAGGAATCGATTTTCCCGATACAATCAGGGGAATCGTATAACAATTCTTGCAGCCGACAACGCCGTGAGTTCGATTGATGCCTCCATGGTCGGCAACGACAACAATCATCCAATCTTCCTGCGCAAAATGAGGACGTTTTTTGATAATTTCCAGAATTTCACCAATCTTTTGGTCGTAAAAGGTGACTTTTTCAAAATAGGCATCCGAATTAACCGTAAAACCGGCAGCATGCCCAAACATATCAAGAGAATCCAAATAAAGCATCATGGCGTCTATATCGTTTCCGGCAGTCCATTTTGTCCCTTTAATTCCATCCGTTGTGGGAAAGGTGCCTTCAAGAATCTGTTCAGCTTGTTCAATTATCTTTATGTCGCCCTGAAACTGTTCCCCGCAGGTAATCTGATAGGTTGCCTGGGCAGCAATATCGCCGTCTTCACTCCAATTATGAAGCCAAGCGGTAACAATAGAGGGATTCCCCTTGCGCAATCTTTGCAGCCAAGTGGGATAATCGTTAAAACGTCCTCTTTTTATTTGACCGTTTGAATAAACGTTGCTTTTGGTTGCAGTAACTCCCGTCGCAATCGCAACGTGATTGGTCGCGCTGGAAGGCGCGGCATCCAGATTCGGACAGGCCTGAAAAGTCCAAGCTCCTTTATAGCCGTCTGCCCAGGTACCGTTTCGCAAAGCGTCCAGATTAGGCGTTGGAGCGGAAAAAGCCGCATCGCCGCGAAGACCGTCAAGCATAATCAAAAGACCTTTCTTTTCGCCGGAAAAGGCAACCGAAGAAAGGAGGAGGAAAGAAATAACCAACGAAAACAAAAGTTGGCGGGGAATGGTTGTACGCATTTTTTAGAATCCTGTTGTTAAAATGGGAGGTTTTACGCTGATTTTCGGAGTTTATTCGTGCCAGTTGACGAAACGGCAGGAAATTAGCACGTTTTTTTGGGTGCTGGCGGAAAGAAAAACGTCTTACCTTCCCAAAATTCAATCGGTAACCTGATTCTACTTGACTTTTCCCTGTTTGTACAAATACCGCAGTCATTCCATTTCGCCCCAATTTATCAAACAGGATTGTTTGATTATGAAGGACGAAATCAAAACGATGTCAAGGAGAAAAAATCAGGTGGTCATAGTATAAAACTCGAAAAATCAGTTTTTAGGTTTGTAACTTAGCCCTCTGTTAATTTACACGGGGTTAAACAACGAAATTATTCTAACACAATCCTCAATAAAAGTCAATTATTTTATCGTAAACATAAAAAATATTTTACGTTTCGTAAATTTTTTAATTATTTTCCTATTTCCTTGGCAAAAAGAAGAGGTAACAAAGACGAGAAACCCCCCAATCCTTGCTTTCAGCGGTCTGTCAAGGACGGTTTAGTCTGTTTTATTTGATAGAACACTCTACTATTTGGTAATTTGAGTGGGTATTTCGCCTTGAGTGGAAAAACGAATCGCCTTGACGAAACGTTAAATCGTCCGACATTCCCTCAATAAGCGGGGAAGTATAGCGGTTTGACTTTTATGTTTTTTGACATAAACTCGCGTTTACATAATATTTTTTCCTTTTTTCAACACCACAAAGTATTTTTCGTTAGCCCCTTGACAGGTTGCGATAATTGATATATAATTCGCCAACTTGAAATTTTTCATTTTTTTGAAGAATTTTGCCCCGGTTGATTTTTGTTGCACAGGATTATAAGTCTGTCTTTGAAAATCAGCGCGGATATTGAAATATTAACCAACCGAAAATTACCCTACCACACGTAAACCATGAGCGTTACTTTAGACGACATTTCTAAAATTCGTAACATCGGCATTGCAGCCCACATTGATTCAGGCAAAACTACGCTTTCAGAACGAATTTTGTACTATGCAGGTCGTATTCATAAAACCCACGAGGTTAAAGGCGACGCCCAAGACGGCGGCGCAACGATGGACTACATGGATTTGGAGCGTGAACGAGGAATTACGATTCAATCCGCCGCTACGACCGTAAACTGGAACGGAGCGACGATTAACTTAATCGATACGCCCGGTCACGTAGACTTTACCGTTGAAGTCGAACGTTCGCTTCGCGTTTTGGATTCGGCGATTTTGGTTTTGTGTGCTGTCGGCGGAGTTCAGGCTCAGTCGCTTACCATCGATCGCCAAATGCGCCGTTATAAAATCCCGCGCATCGCGTTTATCAATAAAATGGATAGAATCGGAGCAAATCCCGATTCCGTGGTAGAGCAATTGCGCGATAAACTGGGTTGCGACGCCTGGCCGGTAGAAATCCCGATTGGAAAAGAACACGATTTTGAAGGCGTTGTTGATCTGATTCACATGCGCGCTATTTATTTCGACGGCGACAACGGCGAAAAAATCCGCTATGAAGAAATCCCCGCCGATTTAAAGGAAAAAGCCGCGAAGTCCCGTGCGGATTTATTGGAAGCACTTTCCATGTATTCAGACGA
>CAYZMZ010000004.1:0-5448 GCA_964479655.1 uncultured Planctomycetaceae bacterium | reverse complement strand
GATGGAAAAACTCCTGGCGGAAGAGGAAGAAATCGATGCTGAACTGATTTACGATGTTATGAAACAGGCTCTTCAGTTCAATCATTTTACGCCTGTATTTATGGGCACGGCGTATAAAAACAAAGGGGTTCAACCCTTGTTAGACGCGGTAGTCCGTCTGTTGCCTTCTCCGTCTGATTGTCAGCCCAAGGCACTGGAATACGAACCGCCTCATCGCGAAGTAGATTTAACGGCAGATCCCGACAAACCGACAGTTGCGATGGCTTTCAAAATTGTTGAAGACCCCTTTGGTGCGCTTACCTTTATGCGTATATACCAGGGAACTTTTGTTCGCGGTGAATCTTATTACAATCAGCGTACTGGGCAGAAATGCCGATTTAGCCGAATCGTCCGTATGCACGCCGAACAGCGGGCGGAAATTGAAACGGCCGCAGCCGGAGAAATTGTCGCCGTTCAGGGTATTGAATGCGCGTCCGGCGATACGTTCTGTACAAATAATCAGTACGTAACCCTGCAGAACATGTTTGTTCCTGATCCTGTTATCAACGTCGCTATTGCCCCTGTTAAGCGGGAGGGAGCGATTCGTTTAAGCAAGGCGTTGGCTCGTTTTCGTCGAGAAGACCCCACGCTGGTTGTTTCAACCAATGAAGAAACCGGCGAAACGATTATGGCGGGTATGGGCGAACTTCATTTGGACGTTTATGTCGAACGTATTCGACGTGAGTTTGACGTCGAAGTTGAGGTTTCCGCTCCGAAGGTAAATTACCGCGAAGCCCCCACTCAAACGGCTCATTTTGAAACCAAGCACAAAAAGCAGTCTGGCGGTTCGGGTCAGTACGCTCATATTATCGGAGAGATGCAAGTTTTAACCGATGAAGAAGCGGCAGACGAAACATTTATCTTTGATGAACAGATTGTCGGCGGAACGATTCCCAAGCAGTATATTCCCTCAATCGAAAAGGGCTTTAGAAGCTGTTTGAATAAAGGACCTATCGCCGGATTCCCGGTTGTCAATTTGAAGGTAATTATTAACGACGGTTCCTATCACGAGGTAGACTCTTCAGACCGCGCGTTCCAAATTTGTGCGCAAACGTGCATGCGTGAAAACTTCGCTAAAACCAAACCGGCGATTCTGGAACCGATTATGCGTGTCGCCGTTGAAATTCCAGACGGTGAACAGGGAAACGTTGTCGGCGATATTGTATCCCGACGAGGAATTATTTACAATAACGAATCCGATGGAAAAACCGTTCGTTTGGAAGCTGAAGTTCCGTTGGCCAATATGTTTGGATACGCCAGCGACTTACGAAGCGCAACCAAAGGGCAGGGGACTTTTACCATGAACTTCTCCAAGTACAAGGCTTTGCCGGTCAGTATTGCTGAAGAGGTTATTAAAAAACGCCGCGAAGAAATCGCCGCTGCGAAAAAATAGAAATCGGTAATATTTCTTATTGAACATTTAAAGCAGGGAGCCGTAGCCGCGAGGTATAGCTCCCTGTAATTGTTTCCTCAACAAGAGTTTTTTGTTTTTGGCAGGGAACTTGCTTAGAATTCGTTTGGACAGGGGGAAACTTGCTCCAGTTTTTTCTGTATATTTTTATGCTTCTTGTACACTCAACCGCGCAAGAGCTTCCGTTTGAAAGAACGGTTTCTTTTGTATACTCCAACCCCGTTTGGCAGAACGACGTATCGTCCTGTTAAACGGCATAAATTTCGTCCTGAACAAAGAAAACTATTTTTTCGGCAACAGGCGGAAGCCCAACTGCCGCCCCGGCTCAAGGTCGTACCTTCCCGAAAAATCGCTCCGAATAACGTCCAATCCATTCGGTATTCAAAAGAAACGCGATTCACAAAATGGCTATCCGCCAACTGGACAAATCATACGGTGTTTTTTACCAAGCAATGGAAACCGGCCAGCCAACTTGAGCGTTGTAGCCGGTATCGGTTAGCTTTCCGCTTTGCGGATCAATCGCAAATACCGCGATATTGCATGTTTTCTTATTGCAGGAAAGCAGAAATCGCCCGCTGGGATCAACTCCGATAAATCGCGGCAACTCTCCTGAGCAGGGAACATACTCAACAGGAACGGCAATCGTACCCGCTTCCTGTTTTTCAGGCAGAATATTTTTATCGTCCACGGCAAAAACCGTAATTAAATTCGCTCCTCGATTGGAGCAGTATACAAAAGTATGCTTCTTTCCAGACGAATCGATGGTTTGATTGCAGACAATCGCAGCCGCCTTGTTATCGCCGTAAAACTCAGGAGGAAGCGTTGGCGTAACCTGAACAGAAATCATCGCTCCGGTTTGAGAATTATACTTAAATACTTCCATCGTACACGCCAGTTCATTGAGTACAAATAGATAATTCCCGTCCGGTGAGAAAACGCCGTGACGGCAGCCAGAACCGCTGGAAACCTGCGCGAACGGGTATTTCGGATTCGCCGTCCAGGTATCAAAAGAATCAGATAGCAAATAGGAGTATATTTTATCGCAACCTAAATCGCAGCATAAAACCCGCTTGCCTGCCGGATCAACGCCAACCCAATGAGCGTGCGCCGAACTCTGTCTGGCGGTATTGGTACTATAACCTTGATGGGCGTCTACTGCAACCACAGCACCCAATTTTCCGGATTCATCAATTTGAATCATCGACGCTTGTCCGCCGTTATAATTCGCCGCGAAAAGACATTTTCCAGACGGGTGAACGGTTAAATGGCATGGTCCTTGTCCGCCGGAAGACTGGCTGTTGAGTTTTTTCAGACTGCCGTCGGAATTTAATTTCCAGGCGTCAATTTGCCCAGTTCCGCTATTCGCGTTTTCCGAAACGGAATAATAGAAATTTTTCTGCGGGTGTTTTACCACATAGCTTGGACGAGACGCCGGGGCAGCCAATCCCATTATTTTTATTTCCCCCGTTTGATCGTTAAAACGACCGCGATAAATGCCCTTGCTCGGTTCAATTTGAGGGTTATTGGTTGCATTGGATAGGGTTCCAATATAAAAATCTCGCCATGCGGCGTGAGAAAGTTCCGAGTTAAAAAGACTGCAAAAGGTCATAATTATCAGTATTGAGGAAATTGGTTTCATGATTTATACTATCTCTACGTTATTTTTCCTCTTGACCTCGTTTTTTCGCCCGCCTGAATCAAACGCCCCTTTATTTTATCAATTGGAGCAAAATGAAGCGGCGGCGGTTTATTATCCAAACCGAAAAAAGTCAAGTGGAATCAGTTTATTTATACTCTTGTTCGTAATATTATATAATCAAGGCAAAGGCGGCGGAAGGGGGGGGATCAGTTCATCGATTTACCATCGTAAATTGTCCAAACAGTTGCATTTTCCATAATTTTTTTGAAGGCCTTTTCCCGGCTTCTATCTCGTTGAATTGTTTTCAGTATTGTACGTATTTCCAGTTGCGCCTTTTCAAAGGGGACTTTTCCTCCCGCATTACGTTCAATGACGCGGATAATATAGAAACAGGTATCGTCTTCAATAATTTGCGGACTTAAATTGCCGACTTGCTGAGAGAAGATAGCCTTGTCTAATTGTTCACTTTTTAAACTTCCGGGAGTAATCCAGTCCCGTTCTCCGCCATCAGAGGCGGTAAAACCTTGAGAACCGGATTTGGCAACTTCAGCAAAGGGCTTCCCGCTGCTGACTTCCTGACCCATGTTACGGATAGCCGTATACGCCTGTTCTCGACTTGAAAATCGGTTTTTATAAACCACAATTTCTTCCCATCGGGCTTTCGGACGAATCGTATACTGTTCGGCATGTTCGTTATAATATTTCAGGATTTCTTCATGACGAATATCTTTAGCTTCTTCGGTCTGCATTTGCAGCCATTGCATTCCTATACTTTGTTCAAAAAATTGTTTTCTTTCCCGGTCTAAGGAAGAGCCTTCCGATTTGAGGGCTTTTTCCAGTTCCCATTGAGAGGAAACGCCGTACTCTTTGAGCATTTCAGGAATTTGTTTGTCGTTAAATACCTTATCGCAATTGACGCGAACTGTAGTCATGTTTTCAGGCGGAATAAAGGTTCCTGCATCCTGAAAGATGATTTTCGTCTGTACCAGTTCTGTCATAATCTCTTTTTGCCAGAATTTAATTTGACCTTCCAATTCCGTATCCGAGGGAACGGGCTTTCCCTTTTTTATGGCTTCGCGACGAATTTTACCAACTCTCTTGGCTATCGCGCTGTTAATATCGCTTTCCAGAATAACATCGTTTCCAATTTTAGCCCAGATTTTCGCTCCTGTATAATTGTTGTACGTCTGTTTGGTACCCGGTAAATGGGATGCCTTCATTTGATCTCGCCAGTTTACGTTGTCGGGGTCGGCAGAATAAATTTGGGCGCTTTCGTCGGAATTGTTGGCAATCAAAGCCGGTAAATCTTGCATTGAACGACCGACCGGATTATTTGGTATGGCTGTTTCAGGTGCTGCGGATTCAGCGGAAACCGGCATTGAATTTGAATAATTCTGCGGATTACCTGACGTCGACGGCATCTGCGGCAACGCAGGCATATCGGGCAACGACGACATATCTCCGGGATTTTCGGATTGCTGGTCTGCGGGAGCAGGGGAAACAAACGTAGCGGAATTTGCGGACGGAGACGCATTAGGCTGAGAATTCGGAGCGATTAGCGGCACATAATCTGGAGAATGTTCTGCACGGGGCGTATCGGAAGAAGACACAGGAACGGCAGGCGGCGGAAAAGACGCCGGAACCGCTATTTCGTCGCTGGTTTCTGCTGAATTAGCTTTTTGATCTACTGGATTTACTTTCACCAACGTATAATCCGAGGTATCCGATAGCTGACCATCGGGGGCTGCGGCGGTAAATGAATCTGCCGGTTGCGCCTTTGGCGTCGCGGATTCAAATTGTTTTGGGGTATAATAGGAGCGGTCTTGTTGATCATTTTGAATGTTCGGAATCGATTCCGGTTCTGACGGCTCCGCTTTTCCCCAGAATTTCCACCACGGTTTTTTAGCGGGCTTGACAGAAGCGGTCGAAACATCAGCCGGGGTACCGCCTGAAGCATGTTTTCCCGAAGAAATTGTACGAACAGCGGCTCCCGGCGTATTCTGCGGGGCGGGCGAAGACGAATTGATATACGGATTACTGCTATACGGATTGTACTGTCCAGCTGAAGGACCGTTTTGCGGAATTGCCGCCGGTATAGCAGTCGGTGCCGCAGTCGGATATACTGCGTCATCGTCCAATACCGGAGATTCGTAACCGTCTTGTCCAAATACGGCTACCGTTGCTGTTATCAGTATTGCTAATACCGAACTTATTTTGAAAAAATTGGATCTAATATTTATTTGAAAACGCACGGGAAACTTCCTTGTTTTGTGTTTATCAAAATATACTCACGCTATCTTATACTCGTTCCACTTGACTTTTTCCGGTTTGCATAACACCCCCCCATCGTTTCATTTCT
>CAYZMZ010000003.1:24927-31254 GCA_964479655.1 uncultured Planctomycetaceae bacterium | reverse complement strand
GTTGCTCCGATTAGATATATTCATAAAAGACGCCGCTAAACTGCTGAGATAGTAGTTGTCCGGTACGCCGGTTTGAGTTATAAACGCCTCTGGAGATACCGCGAAGACAACAAACTGTCCAAACCCCGGATACCAAAACTGCGCGTCGATTTTATACTCATTGATTTTTGTCCACGCGGGATATTTTTTTGCCTGACGGGGCGATTTATTTTCTGATTCGTTTTCTAGAATATCCTCTGATTCGTCATCGGAACTATCGTCAGGAGAAATCTCCAAGCCTTCTTCTGATCTTTTCGATTTCTCTTTCTCCAGAAAGACATCAATATCCAATGCCGCATGAGGGGAATAAGACGTTTTTTCTATCGGGGTAAAACGGCTTTTCATTTCTTTTATCCATTTGATTGAATCCAACGATTCCGGTTTACCTGAACAAAAAACCCAAAGATTTCCTCCTGCCAGTACGTACTGCTCAAGGGCAAGAACCACTTTTTCAGGAGCATGAATCATTTCATCGGATGACAGAATAATCAAATCAAAGATACTGTAATCCAGCCGGTCGGTAGGCCAGTACTGACAATTTTTATCTGCGAAGGTACATTTACAGTCCGAAAAACATTTTTTCAAACTTCGGCAGATAAGAATTTGCAGCGAATCATAAGAACCCTCTTGTCGCCAGATATAGAACTCAGGCAATCGAAAAGAATATTCCCTCGTGGAAGGGAACCGTTCAGAATATATATCAACCGAATGTTGATAGGAACCGTTTGCGGGAATCGGCATACAAGTTATAACCGATGCCCCGGGAGCCAGAGAAATCTTTTTTTGATTGTAAGATGAACGAATCGTTGCTTCGTGGGATTTTTGTTTATCGATATTGGTTATTTTGCATCTGAACATATAATAACCATGTCTATATGTCTCCGGCGCGATAAATGAACGATCTTCTACCCTAAAAACTTCGGGGGTATTCTGACCGAAAACCGTCGAAACAGGAATTAGACTTAAAAAAAGCGCAACTAAAGAAAAACCGAATTTCATGAAAGATTCCTTAAACCAAACAGAAAACCATGATTACCCCAATTCACCCCCCTGAATATAACAGAGGGAAGAAATCGGGTAATCATAGCATGATAAACTGATTCCACTTGACTTTTTCCGGTTTGCATAACAAACATCCGTCGTTTCGTTTCGCCTTAATCGGTAAAATAAGGGATTATTTAACTCTGGCGGCGAAATCAAAACGATGTCAGGAAAAAAATCACGTAGCTATAGTATAAACTATAACGTTGGTAAAATCGACTCGGCAGAACGTTTTGCAGTTAAGGGAGATTCGGACCTTCAGCTCAGTTCCACCACCATTTTCCGCTAGGCATTTTAACGGCTTGTTCAGCTTGCTGAACGTCTTTGTCGGAGTTGGAAATAATATTTTCCGCTTCCAACGCGATTTGCGGCTGAATCTGAACTCCGCCTCCGATGGGGGTCATTAAACGATTGTTTTTGAAGTACAACGCGCAGGCGGCAGGAGCAAAACGAGGCGCACTGACCGTTTCTATGGCATACTTGGTTTCATCTCCCAAAATCGGCATAGTCCAGCCGGCTTTACCAAAAATATCTTCCTGCTGCATGTATGCGGCGACAATAGAAATATCGATCAAATTTCTCAATTCAGCGTAGACCGGATTTACCTGCGCGATCTTTTCGTATCGGCTGGTAAAACTGGTGGTAAACTGTCGGCTTGCCGTATTTTGGGATCCGGCTGTCGTACTGCGCTGACCGGTGGTACCGATAACCTCGTCTTCGCCGACCAGTTTAACCCCTTGTCCTTCCAATTTAATGGCGTTTCCGTCGGGGCTAATTCGCAGGCACTGATAATTCGGAACGAAATACCATCTGCACAGAGCGTTTCGGGCAACATCGGACGCATCGGCTGCAGAAATAAACGAACGCAGTCCAGCCGGAGCCTTTTCCAAACCGATTCCGATCAATTTCATGCGGTAATCTGCTTCTACAAGCACTTTTGCAAAATGGGTAGACGGATTGACACCATCTATACGGATAGTATGATTACCGATCGCCGAAATCATGCCGTTGCGAATATCGGAAAAACTCATCGTTCTCGGATTAACGGTACGGACAAATTGCTGAAAGCGAACTAATCCTTCCGCAGTTGGGTCGATTGAGCAGCCGATAGTACCCGGAGCGGATTCTCCCGGAGCGTACAGGCGCAAGGCCGCGACTAAATCTTGCAGCTGAACAACAGGACGTTTGGATTTAATACCGATAACGCGGTCGGCGTTGAGGTCGTTTACCCAGCCTTCTGCCGGACCGGCGATAACAACGTCTTTGGTTTCAGGGAAGAAAAAGACGTACTCTATCCGCTGAATCCCGGCTAAATACTTCATTTCTTCGGTCAGAACGAAGTTATTAGCCTCCAGAGCCTTTTCCAGACGGGTCAGTGATACGTAACGAATATCCGTCGGCGTGCAGAGGTTGCTGCCGAGGACTTTCTGAGCTTCTTTTGCCTTGATTTTTAGGGTCGGGTCAATTGCGGTATTCATTTTTAATTCGCCTGCTGCGTTGATTTGAATACCGGCTGCATCTGTTTGAGCTGTTGACACGTTGGTACATACAACCCAAGTCGCAAAAAGAAGTAACGCCATCGATACAAAATGCCGAGACATATTGATGTTCTCCAACTTGTTGCTAAAACTAACCCTGATTTGCAAAATCGGTTTTTGAAATCAGGCGTTTAAATCAAAATATATTCACGTATCTAAATTGTAGTTAAAAAATCGGTTTTATTCAAGTAATTTCAGGTTGAATTTCCGAAAAAAGTGAAAATTTTCTAATTTCTTTCGATATAATCGCTAAACTTCACGCTTTTGGGCGGCTTTATGACTTAATTACCTGACCTTTTCTTGAGAGAATTGTTTAATTTTGCGAAAATATTCTTTTTAAAATGGCGTTTTTAAAACGGCTGCGACTTGCTTTGTAACCGTTTGGCGAGATTATACTATGACTACTTGATTTTTCCTATCAACGCCGTTTTGATTTCCGCCATTACCGGAATAAAAACACCGATTTTATCGAATTAAGGCGAAATGAAATGGCTGAGAGCTGAGTTATGGTTATACAAACGGGGAAATCTCAAATGGAATCACGTATAAAACTATTGATTTTTAATCTTTTTCGTCGTATAATTAATACGGTGTATGATTTACGGTTAAGACCGAGTATAATTTATTGTTTGGGAGAACGATTTCGAATACGTCCCGTTTTTGTCGGAATAATACCTTAAAAAACATGCAGAAATATAGACCGACTCTCCCCATCCCATTTTTTCCCAATTAATCCATGAAACGTTTAATAATTGCCTTTCTGTTGTTTGTTATATTCCCGTCAGCGTGCTTTTGTCAGGATTCAGCCGAAATTCAAAAGCTGGTTAAACAGTTACAATCGCTCAACCCCGCTCAGCGAGATAGAGCGGAAAAGGCGTTGATCGAACGCGGGGGGGCGGTTGTTAATTCGTTGCCCGATATTTCCATGGGAGGGATTCCCGCCGAATTGAAACTGCGCGTTCAACGGATTCGTCAGGCAATAGAAACGGAGGCGGCGACTGACTTCCTTTCCTCTGGAAAAATCCAGCCGGGAAATCGGCAAACCCCTTTAAATGAGTGGTTTGCCGAACAGAGTTCGGTTACGGGGAATAAGATTGATACCGCCCGAGTTCCCCAATCGATTCTTGCTCTGCCGGTCGGTCAGATTCGCAGCGGCGATTTTTGGCCAGCCATGGACGCCGTAGTCGAAAATAACAATCTGAAGTACTCTTGGTTTGAACGTCCTAAAGCAATACGACTGATTCCGAACGCGGAAAAGAAAGCTCCCGCCGTTTCATCGGCAAAAGTTGTTTATAACGGACCGTTTCGTTTGGAGCTGGAAGAAATCGGAACAACGATTCGTCCTGCTAATCCGGCGGGCAATACCGTCAGAACCAGTTTGATTTTATCTTGGGAACCGCGATTGCACCCGATTTATTTCGATTTTCAGCCCCAAATGAGATACGCCGACGGTTCTGCTGAAACTGGTGAATCGCTGCAAATACTGGGAGGAGAAGGGAACGCCAAACCTCTTGATTTTATTTTTCCCCTAAATCAGCCCGTTGAATTAGGCGGTACATTCAGCGTTATTATCGCCGGAGAAAAACAAAAATTTACGTTTCCCGCTTCCATCAATTCTACCGACGTTCAATCACAGCGAAAAGATCAGGCGGTTGTTGCCTTGAAATCCGTAACTCGTTCAGACAACAAAACTCTTTGCGTTCAGATTGCCGTTGAATTTGATCAATCTCATGGCGGTTTACGTTCGTACATGACGTGGCTAAATGCCAACTCCGCAGTAATCGAAACAACACAAGGAACAAAAATTCCGTCTTCCGATTGGGAAACCGTTTGGCAGTCCGAACGCGGAGCACAGGTTAAATATTACTTCCCCGCAGATACCAGCGTAGATATTCAAAAAGTTGAATATCTTACCCCCGCTTCAATCAGAAAAATAGAGTACAATTTCAAGTTCGACGATATTTTCCCCAAATAAAGCAAGATGAACAGAATTGCAATTGCACACAAAGTCATCTAAACGCTAAAAAAACGAACGTAAACAGATTTATACTGGAAAAATTACCGGTTTTCAGGAAAGAAAGCCGGTTTATACAGGAAGAATTGCCGATTCTTCCGGTTCTATTTCAGCCGTTTCGTTTCGTTCTGACCGATAAAACAAAGTTTTATACTATGATTACAGGGCGAAATCAAAACGGCGTCGATAAAAAATCACGCAGCGCGATGTTGTAAAAACATCGCGTTCGCTTTTTACAGAGAAAAGCCGTTTCCATTTTTTTAGGGAAAATGAAAACGGAGCGGGTTATAAAATCCAGCCGTCGCGATATTCGCAGGTAATTAAATCGTTGGCTTCGGGGACGTTGGTAATTTTCATGGCGTTGGCGTCCCATTCCAGTTTCTTACCAGTACGATAAGCAATCGTTCCCAGTAAAACCGTTTCGGTTAGTCGGCCTGAATATCCGAACTTGCACGTACAAGCTTCAGGATTATTATCCCGAATCGCCTGCAGCCATTCCGCATGATGCCCAATGGAATTAGGAATCGTTTTTTCAGGAGCTTTAAAATCAGCGTATTGAGCAACCGGATAAAGTACCCGACTGCCGTAATCCGCAAACAACTGACCTTTTTCTCCCACGAATAAAACCCCCATGAATCGACCGGGAATATTAAGCGTTTTGAGAACATCGGGCGTTTTTCCTCCGTCAAACCAATGCAAAGTGCAAGCGGGATAACCCTCTCCGCGCGCGGCGAAGGTATAATCTACAGCCAGATTTAACGGACAGCCTTCAGCGTTTACCGCAGGACCGTCTACGGCTTCAACAGTTAGACAATCGCGCAACTTCAAAGCCCAAAACGCCAAGTCCATAATATGGCAAGCCATATCTCCCAAAGTACCGTTTCCAAAAGCCCACCATTTACGCCATTGACCGGGCAAGTAGCACGAATTATACGGACGCATGGCAGCTGGACCAACCCAGCAATCCCAATCGATATTGGCGGGAATCGCCGGTGTATCAGTCGGACGTTTTGCGTCGGCGGGTAATCCCCAGCCTTTTCCGCACCAAACGTAAACGTCTTTTACCGCTCCGATAGCTCCTGCCTGAACCAGTTCTACTACACGGCGATAATTATCGGTGGCGTGAATTTGTGTTCCCATTTGCGTGCAGAGCTTTTTTTCAATCGCGATGTCTTCCATAACCCGGCATTCACGTACGTCATGCGCCAACGGCTTTTCTGTATAGCAATGTAATCCCGCTCGCATGCCCATTACAGAGGGCGCGGCGTGAGTATGGTCTGGCGTACAAACGCATACGGCGTCTAGGTCTTTTACCTGTTCGAACATCTTGCGGAAATCCTGAAATTTTTGGGCTTGAGGAGACCGTCTGCCTGCGTTATCGAGGTTCCTTGTATCTATATCACATAAAGCCACAACATTTTCTCTGAGCATTTCAGAATGAGTTGCCGCGCCGCGATTGCAGGGACCAACAACCGCAACATTGAGCTTGTTGCTGGGAGCTTTATCGTTGCTAAAAGCGGGAACAGAAACGTTAGCCGCAGCTAAGGAAGCAGCCACGGTACTGCTTTTTAAAAAATCACGACGTGAAAAACGACTGGACATAATATACTCCTAATGTTAAAGGTGGGAATGACCTAAAGACAACTTATTGATAAAATTGAGGATAGGCGGGAATGCGAAACAATTCGGCACAAC
>CAYZMZ010000003.1:0-24913 GCA_964479655.1 uncultured Planctomycetaceae bacterium | reverse complement strand
TCGTATCAGAAATTGGAAAAAATTAGTATACTGATTCCACTTGAAATTTTCCGGCTCGTATTTCCATAAAATAGCCGTTTCATTGCGTCTTACTCGCTAAACAGTGAGTTTGTATTCGTATTGTAACGAAATCAAAACGGCGTCAAGAGGAAAAATCAAGTAGTCGATAGTAAAATCCATTTTCCTTATTTGATACTATAATCGAAACGTCAGAGAAAAACAAGCCTTTCTACCCAATTTTTTCGTTTTTTGCAAAAAAAAGAGATTTTTTTCTTTCAGAACGGAAAATATCGTTGGAAAAGCCCCCGTCTCCCTTGTCAAAACAAAAAAATTTGGTACATTGAGCAGAAATTGGAGTGCATAGCGTTAGTCCGAATGAACGTATAAAGTTATTTTCCGATTTGGAGCGGTGGCTGAGTGGTCGAAAGCGCCGGTTTGCTAAACCGGTGAAGGAGTAATCTTTCCGCAGGTTCGAATCCTGTCTGCTCCGTAACGAACCCGTTGCAAGGTATTGCGGCGGGTTTTTTTGTTGTATATACTGCTTCCGTTTGAAATTTTCTGGAAACGCCGCCCATTTTAACGGCATCTTTTGACGGCGGGAAGCCGATGTTCCCAAGAAATCCGATGTAGAAAGAGTATAGCTCTAATTTAGGGCAAAATTCCAACCGTTTCGATAGAAAAAATCACGCAGCCATCGTTTTAGTATCTCGCAAAAAACAACATCTCGTTGAAAAGAACATGAAATTTCCGTTTCAACGCTTGACTTTTCCAGAATAAGTTGTTATAATTCAAGGATAACATTTCACGTTGAACGAATAATATCATAACAGGAAGATTCTCAGGAAAAATCAGACTGCTGCAATTGGGGAATCTGTATACTCCCGTATTTTGAAAATGAGGTAAATAATGACTCCGAACGTTTAAAATAAAACCGGGAACAAGTTTCCGCATGCTGCAAACTACACAAACTTACATGTACTGTCCATCTGCTGTGCTATATTTATCATATTGGCGGTATGTCTTATAGTTTGCAGTAGAATTTTTTTTGAAATGAACAAACCCTACGTGTATGGGACGCCAGACTACTTGATCGAATTAAAATCCGACAAAGGCAATTTGGATAAAATAGTCATTAATTCACACGTATATAAAAATGCAAATCAAGCTTATCAGGAGTTGGAAAAAATAAATATACTTGCACGAAAAAAGATAAAAAATATACATCTCCCTCTTCATTTCAGGGAACGCCCTCGTCAAAAGCCCGATGTTGTTATTATAATGGATTCTTCACTTCAATATCGGCATTTATGGAATACTATTTCATATCTGACTAAATTTGTCTATGACGACCACGTGATTACCGTTGACAGCTCAAAAACCAAGTATATCATATACGATAATAAGGAAGTTTCAGCGTACCATTTATTCCGCAATAACGAGGAATATAATCCGCTGATAATTGGTTTATGTATAAAACTCTCTGATAATAACTTGGTCAATAAGATGGTAAAGTTGCCGATTGCTATTCGTCCTGAATTTGTAAATGAAAACGGACTTCCTGCCGTCCCGGATCCCAATACTTATGATCAGTTTACTCCAAGTGAGTTTTCTGCGGAAATTATAGCAGGTAAAAAGGGGATTGCCGATACAATTATTACGGGTGGTGAAATATTTCAAGGCGTGGATTGTTCCGAAAAATATTGGAATCGATTTGGTAAATATATTCCTTACCCTATTCTAGGATCAAACTTACACAATAATATATTACTGAGATGCTCTGAAAATCTTCAATGCCAGTCTTTTTTTAATTTTTTTCTCCCTTGCGAGAAATTGGAAATCGGAGGCGTTGAAAATATAAACGCGCTATTTTTGGCACTGCCGACCGAATAAACTTGCGTGCAAAAACATTCGAACAAAATGTAACTGATTTTAAGATGATTACGTAATTTCTGGACGCTCAAAACGAGCGAAACCAAAATAACATCAATCGAAAAAATCAAGTGGTCATAGCAAAACAAGCGGAATTATACAGACAAAAAAACGAACCGATTGCTAACTAAAAGCAGTCGGTTCGTTTGTTCTTATATGCCAAGCGTTTGAGTTTTATCAAACGGTGTTTTGGCTTACTAATATTATTTATATCTGATACGAAATATCAGCTACCTCACAAAACGGAACGCCGGGATTATCAGGGAATAATCCCGGAGAACTTAAAGGTAGAGCCTAAAATCAAGGATCTTGTCTGATTAGCGAGCGGCAATATTGCTCAAGTTTTGCATGATAACCATTTGATTGCTGTTGGACAAACGATCAAAGGGGATTCTCATCATAGTACCATCGGCACGTTCCAGACGAACGATACCATTGGCCATCTTTTCGACAAAACGAGCTTGAATGGCGAACTTGCCGGTACTGTCAGTCCAAGTTTGAACTCCACTGAACAAATCATCAACGTCGTCAGCAGGGGCGTCAGCCTTGGGAGCTTCAGGAGCTTTTTCAGCGGCGGGAACCTCTTCAGCAGCGTCAGCCTTATCTTTTGCAGCGGGAGCTTTTTCAGTAGCATCGCCAAACAGATCGGCGTCGTCTTCTTCAGCCGGGGCGGCTTCTTCAGCAGCGGCGGGAGCAGCTCCTTCGGTTTCCTCAGCAGCAGCCGGAGCAGCTTCTTCGGTTTCTTCAGCAGCGGCCGGAGCAGCTTCTTCGGTTTCTTCAGCAGCGGCCGGAGCAGCTTCTTCGGTTTCTTCAGCAGCAGCCGGAGTCGCTTCTTCGGTTTCTTCAGCAGCAGCCGGGGCTTCGTCTTCAATAGCCGGCAATTCTTCAGCCGGAGCTTCTACGTCGGGAGTTTCCTCGGCGGCGGGAGCGGCCTTTTCAGCGGCTTTTTCTTCGGCAGCTTTGGCGTCAGCAGCGGCTTTGGCTTCTTCAGCAGCCTTGGCGTCAGCAGCGGCTTTTTCTTCGGCAGCTTTAGCGTCAGCAGCAGCCTTGGCTTCTTCAGCGGCTTTAGCTTCTTCGGCGGCCTTGGCGTCAGCAGCGGCTTTTTCTTCGGCAGCCTTAGCGTCTTCGGCGGGGGTTGCAGAATCAGCCGGAGCAACTACTTCTTTGCCATCGGCAGGTGTCGCGGGAGTTGCTGTAGCACCAGCAACGGCATCGGCGGCTTCCACAGCCGGAGCGGGAAGGGTTGCATTAACCGGGGTCTCTGTTGCCTTTTGTGCATCAGCGGCAACGGCAGCGGCTTCTACTGCTGCATTGCAAGCTGAAGAGCAAGCGGGAACAACTGTACCAGCGGCACAAGGAGCACAAGCGGTTACGCAACGATTGGCTCGAAAATTCCAGGCAGCACTAGCAACGTCAGCCGATAAAAACATAATCAGCGAAAGCATCGCGGCGTAACTACCAACAAAACGAATCGTTTTCATACAATTTCCTCCAAAAAAATATTTCGTAAATATGTTTACCTTTGAAAACTACAAAATCCCTATTTTGTCTAATTGTAAAGATTAATCAATTTTTCTTATTTTACAACCATCTAAAGCCCAAAATTTCAAAAATTTAAACAAATTTTTTGTTTTTTTGAGTATTTTGGTATTTTTTCTGTAAATTTAAGAAAAAATTCTAACCGTTTCCATTAAACCTTAAAGGTAGGCAGTTCAAATTCGTTTCGATTTAACAGAATGCTTTTCCTGTTTCATCTAAACTATCCATAATAACATTTTACCACAAAATTCATATTAAGTTAGATATTTTACGAAAAATTTTAGAATTTTATCGATTTTTTGTTAATTTTATCGATTATTCCTAAAAAACAAGCCGGGCAACATGATTCTATTTGAAATTTACCGGTTTATGCAATCATAAACCAGCCGTTTCTTTTCGTATTAATCGATAAAGCAAACAGTTAGCTCCAATTCCGAGGCTAAATCAAAACGGAGCGGAGGGGGAAATCAAGATAGAGCAACAGGAGAATCAAAACGGAACGAGTGAGGATAATTCACACAGTTATAATATAAAATGATTTTTTACTGTCCGCGTCGAGATAAAAGGTACTGGGTGAGAGCTTTATCGAAAGGCATGTTTGTCGAAAGCGGTACGTAATCGACTCCCGCGCGCGCACATTCGTTTTGATAATTATCGCGAAATTGCTGAATTTGAGCCATATAATCGGCACGAATTCCCGAGGCATCCAGCAAAATGGTTTCGTTTGTTTCCGGGTCTTGCATTTCTACGTTCCCGTCAAAAGGAAAAGAAACTTCCGCTTGATCCAAAACATGAAATAGGATAATATCGTGTCCGTCATGGCGTAATTGATAGATTGCCTGTAAAACGCGGTCTTGATCGGTAAGTAAATCAGAAAAAATAATTAGCAAACTTCGATGTTTTAACATCGCGGCGGTTTGAATGAGAGATTGTCCTAAATCCGTTTCCCGGTCTGGCGTCAGACGGGTTAAGACGGATAAAATCTGGGCTAACTGTCCTCGACGGGATTTAGGCGTTAGGCATTGACGGAGTTTTTGATCAAAGGTAATCAGTCCAACCGGGTCTTGCTGAGAAATCATTAAATAGCCCAACGCGGCAGCTAGAGAAATGCAATAATCAAACTTGGAAAGATAATTTCCGCTTTGATAGCCCATCGATTTACTGCAATCCATCAACAACCAACCGGTAATATTGGTTTGCGCCTCGAATTTTTTAACATAATACTTATCGGTTTTAGCGTAGGCTAACCAGTCAATATCTGCCGGATCGTCGCCGGCAACATAACGGCGATGCTCGCTAAATTCAACGGAAAATCCTTGAAACGGACTAGCGTGAAGCCCTTGAAGAAAGCCCTTGACGATAAACTTTGCCCGCAAATCCAGCCGTTTGATGGTTTGAATTACATCAGGTTTTAAGTACTGTTCGGAATTCATGGCTCTCGATAGGGGCGTGTAAAATTGTTCTAGTATTGAATATTTCCCATCGCCAACCGCATCTGAATACCCGCCGATACCAGACACGGAAAGACAAAGGGATACAAACGTTTATACGACAATTACAAATCAAGCCGTGTTTACGCTGAAAAACACGAGAAAAATTGCATTTAGTCTGGAATTTTCAGGTCTTTTTTGAAATTGTAATTGGGATTGTGATAATCAAACGTATAGTCTGTCGTACCGATATTTCGTTTGATGTCGGTATAAGTAAACTCGCCGATCAGTTCGGGTTTTTGCCCCGGTTTGGGCCAATCGTAACAAACGAATCGAACGGGGACCTGCCATTGATTATCAATAAAAATCTGGGCAAAATAAAAGGGAAACGCCTCCGACTGAGGCTCGTGTCGAACCTGAATCACGGTACAGGGACGATTATCAACCGAGGCGCCTTCGATAAATTCTATTTGACAATCGGGGAACTGCTCTGCGTATTCTGCAACTTCCAGCAACTGTTTCATCATAGCGGAAACGCCAAACTCGGTAATTTTATGCGTTGTGGAACTTGCTGCCAGTTCGCTATCCGGTAAAATCGCTCGCGTAATATGGGCAATCGTCGGACGGGGACCGCCTTTGGTTACAATAATCCGGTTGTTATATTGACCGTCAACATATAAAATTTCGCGCCCTTCGCATTGATCGGGCGAAATAAACTTCATGTAAACGCTAAACGGCTGGGAACGAACCAAGACTTTGGCCCGCTGACGATCTCGGAGTTCCCCGTCAACCCGTTCCTGCATGGTAACAACGCAGCAATAATCTGGAAAATCAGAATCAATGCTATTATACCGCTGTTGAGCGGATTTAACCATTTGATCGTAGGCCTTCCACTGCTCGGGAGGAACGGGTAAAGAAGGACGCAGCAAATCGGGCGAAAGAGTCGGAGTTATGGCTCTTTTGACGGTATAGTCCGAAATCGCGGCTTTGAGCGGCGGTTCGTAGCTGGTTCGCTCTACGTTGGCATCAACTTTAATATCTTCCAATTGAAGCAAACTTTTGGCGGACGATTCCGCAGCACTGTTTTGTGAATAGGCTATCTTTACCTGCGCAACAGCAAGAATAATAAAGGTCGATAGGATAATTCGAGGTAAAAACGGCATAATAAATTGTACGGACTATTGTCTAGGGGGGAAAATAACGGTGTTACGTGGTCTATCGGATTCTTGTTCCTTTACCTCATTGTAGTACATACTTAAAAAAAATAAAGAGAAATCCGCTTGTATCGGTAAAAACATTTAATCTTTTTTTTACAAAAAATCCGATTGTAACGATTGCAACGAATTTAACGAGGCTTATAAAGCAAATAACGGTACTTTTGAGGGAAGAAGAAAAAGGATATTGTTGCATCTGGATTGAAAAAATCGCTTTGCGATAGAATATACGGGTTTCACTTGAATTTTTCCAGCTTGTATTACCATAAACCTGCCGTTTCATTTCGCCTTAATCGGTAAAACGGGAAGTTTTTATTCATACTGCGGCGAAATCAAAACGGTGCCGTCAGAAAAAATCAAGCAGTCATAGTATAATCTCCCTCCAAAAAATATCTTTTACGATCAAAAAATTTTTTCTCTGTTTACAACGGTTTGACAAATAAGCAGACTATTATATAATATACGAGTAAATAGAGTTGTGTTTGCCAGATTTAATTTTGGTGTTCTTCCCCCGCAATTAGCAGAACTAACAATATACTATGTATAAAATATTGATTACCTCCGGACCAACGCGCGAGTATTTAGACCCGGTTCGATTCATTTCTAACGCCTCCAGCGGTAAGATGGGGGCAGCGTTGGCGGCCTCGGCAATAGAATTTGGGTTTGAGGTGGTTATTATATCCGGCCCGGTTCAGGTAAGCTATCCCAAACAAGCGCAGGTAATTCAGGTAGAAACAACAGAACAAATGCTTGATGCGTGCGTTCGGGAGTTTCCGCTTTGCGATGGCGTGATTGCCGCAGCCGCTCCGTGCGATTACAAGCCGGTTTGTTTTTCTCCCGAAAAAATAGCTAAAACCGGTACTTCAATCCAAATGGAATTTCAATCGACTCCCGATATTTTAGCTGCCTTGGGAGCGATGAAAAACGAAGATCAATGGACGATCGGATTCGCCTTGGAAACAAACAACGGACTGGCGCATGCACAGGAAAAGCTCTTGCGAAAAAACTGTGATTTCATTTGCCTCAACGCCTTGTCAGCGATTGATTCCAAACAAAATTCGATTGATATTATTTCCCGCGAAGGGGTTTTAGCCCATATTTCCGGAGAAAAAAGGAATTTAGCCGCTGAAATTATTAAACTTATCGGTACATTTAACAATTAAACTGGTTCTACTTGACTTTTTCCGGTTTGCATAACAAAAATCGGTCGTTTCATTTCGTCTTAATCAGTAAAATAGGGGATTATTTGATTCTGGAGACGAAATCAAAACGACGTCAAGAAGAAAAAATCACGTAGTCATAGTATAACAATTAATTCCAACCGCATGTTGTCAGGGAGAAATTCGGGAACGTTCAAGATTTTTATCCCCATTCCTGACATCGTGCTTATCTTGGAGTATAATATAAAACATGAGTTGGTCAATTCCGGTCGGACGTTTGGCAGGCATTAGAATATACATTCATCTGACCTTTTTTCTGCTGTTAGCCTGGTTTGTAAGTGCGCAACGTTCAGACGGAAGCAATTGGACAGAAGTAGGGCAGGCGACCGTAATTCTTCTCGCCGCTTTTTTCTGTATCGTACTGCATGAATTGGGGCACGCTTTGACAGCCCGGCAGTTTGGAATTCAGACCAAGGATATTATTGTTCTGCCTATCGGCGGAGTAGCGCGATTGGAAAAGCTCCCTGATAAGCCATGGCAAGAGTTGCTGGTTGCAATTGCGGGACCGATTACCAGCGCCGTGATCGCATTTATTCTGGCGATCGGTGTTTTATCGATCGGATTATACGAAAAATACGCCGCCGCGCCCCTGTTGTCGACGGAAGAGTTCTGGAAATACGATTTTTGGGTTACCTTATGCGCGATCAATGTAATCTTTGTGTTGTTTAATCTGGTTCCCGCTTTTCCGATGGACGGAGGGCGCGTATTCAGATCGGTTTTATCGATGATAATCGGTCCGATTCCAAGTACAAAAATCGCCTCTTATTTAGGTCAGACGATTGCCTTTATATTTATGGTAATCGGATTGTATTATTCCGAATGGATGTTTGCCTTGGTAGGCGCGTTTATTTTTCTGGCTGCCCGCGCGGAACTGCGGGAAACGTTGCGTCAAAATCTGTTTCACGGAGTTCAGGTTCGATTTTGCATGTTTTATAATCCGCCCGTTTTAGAGGCTCAAACGCCGGTACGTCAGATTTTAACGCTGTTTCTTTCCCGCGATAGTTCGATGTATGTTGTTCAAAACAACCAGGAATTTGTCGGAACGCTGGAACCGGACGATTTAGCCGCTGCGGTAAGAAATCAAAAAACTCATCTGACCGTCGGCGATATATGTACAAAACCCGTCCATCGGGTCAGAAAAAACATGTCGGTAATTCAAGCGCGCGATTTACTTCAGGAAGATAACGTAAACGCGTTTCCTGTTATGGAAAACGGACGCTGTATCGGTTTGTTTACGGTAAACAGTTTAACTCGATGGACAGAATTGATTCAGTCCTGTCAGGTGTCAGGAACAAACCTGCGATTGGAAGCCGTACAGAACGATAATCAATCGGAGGTACCGACGAATGATTCAGACGAATCGACGGCATCGGTTCCTGAATTAGCCTCCAATCCGACGGCAAGAGAAGCATTCCATCAGCAATCAGAATCGCTGCCCGCAATTGAGGGTTTCAATTCCGCCGATTATTCCGTTCGTTCTTACCGCTTAAAAAAGTATTATCGTTCTCCCGACAAAACGCTGAGACGACAAATTGCTCGTTTTGGCAAAACATTTCGACGGAAAAAACGATAATAGAATAGGGCTGATATATCCGCTACGAGGTTAGGCGTTTTTTTGCACGGTTCTTTTCCGTAATATTCGCACACGTCATAAACAAAAAAACACTGCGTTCGGAAAAAGAATCCTAACGCAGCGTTTCTATTGATTTATACGATGACTACTTGAATTTTTCTCTTGACGCCGTTTTGATTTCACACTCCAGAGTAAAACAACTCTTTGTTTTATTGATTGGGGCAAAATGAAACGATTGCGGTTTATTATTCAAACCGGAAAAAGTCAAGTAAAACCAGTATACTTTTAAGGTTCAGGTAAAAGGACGCTTATCATTTTACCTGAACGAAGATTAACTATTCTCAACTCAGCTGGCTTTGCTGGGTTTGGTCAGCTTAACGGTACCGACTTCGTCAATGCCGTCGCCGTTGAAATCGCCGGAAATCGGACGATCACCCGCCTGACCTGCTTCAACAACCGCGTCGCCGTCGTCGATTATACCGTTTCCGTTGGTATCGAGAATAAATTTACCATCTCGATAAACCCCCAAATTGGTAACGCCATCACCGTTCCAGTCGCCGGTAACCGGGAAATCACCCGCCTGACCGAACAAGTACGCTTTATCCGTAGTACTTAATCGTCCGTTGCCGTCAACATCCAAATACCAGTTTCCGTTGTTGAACACACCGATATTATCGACGCCGTCGCCGTTCCAATCGCCGGTAACCGCATAATCCCCTTCGTTTCCAAAGTAGAAAACGTGATCAATGGCTTTTTCGGTCATATTGCCTCGACTGGTGAGCTTGGAATAGCTGTTGCCCGAAGTCCGGAACTCAACAGAGCGGTGCATATTCTTATATTGTCCGCGCGTCAGGTTATCGGCATCCGGCAAGCCGGGATCATGGTCAAAGGCATTCCAATCGCCCGTCCAGACTTTTCCGTAGACACCAATATCCGCCTTTCCGTCCCCGTCCCAGTCGCCGACAACAGGCTGATCGCCCGTTCCGCCCAACTGAACCCAAAGGTCGTCTTCGTCCCAATGACCGTTGCCGTTTATATCAATAAACCAGGTTCCGTCAACAAATAACGCCAATTCGTCTTTGCCGTCGCCGTTGAAATCACCGGTCAGCGGAACGCCGGAAATCGAGCCGTATTCTCCGGTAAAAGTAACCGTCGAATCACGCCAATCGACCATTTCCCAAACCAGTTCCGGGTCTGTTTGTCCTTTCCAATTGACAGGATCAAAAATAGGCGAGTTCCAATAATTCATATCAACAACGCCATCTCCCAAACGTCGAGCCATGCCCGCATTGATAATTCCCAAATGCCAGGCAGAAACAGGCGTTCCTCCGCCGCCTCCATAGAGCGCAGAAATACCACGGCTCATATAGGCAGGTGAATAACTATAACTGCCGATTCCGCCAGCTCCGCCGCCCGAACCTCGATTAATGCCGTAGGAAATAAAGGGGACTTTTTCGCCCGGTCCAGAAGGCGGATCGATTGACGGCGTGTTGGTAACATAATTTACTTCCGCAAAATTGTTCGAGGCGGATTCTTTACCGGATTCTACAATGATACGAATAATCGCATCGTTGTTTCTATCCGTTCCAAATTGCTTAACGGTAACTTCATATTGTGAATCATGGGGGTTAAACGCCCAGCCGCCGCTTGTTCCAGCAGTATCAATTCCGTCAAGGTAATCAGTCGGCTGAACTTCGATTACGCAATACGAACCGGGCATCAAATGATCAAATTCATAGTAGCCGTTTTCATCGGTTGTAGTTGTCAAAGCATTACCTTCAGCATCGGTGATAGCAACGGTACCGTCGATGTTGTACAGACCCAGCGTTACGCCTGCAATCGGCTTGCTGGTACTGGTTTTTACCCCTGTTGTGATACTGTACTGATCGGGATGAGTACCATCGGCATTTTCCTGAATCGTTTGACTGTCTTCAAAAACGTAGCCGCTGATCTTACCGGGTAAAATTTCCCAGAAATTGTTATCCAGAGAAATTCCGCCTGAAGAAATCGTAATACTTGAAATCAAGCCGGGGAACAGTTCCTGATCGACTTCTCCGCCTGTCGTTCCTGCCTGCTGACCTGAATGCAGGTATTCCGTGGGCCAAGTTTCTTTAACGGTATAGTCCCCCATTTTCAGTCCAGTGAACACATAATACCCATCCGCATTTGTATAGGTTGTAGCCAATAAGGTATCGTTTTGGTCGTACAGTTCGATTTTGACGTTTTCCAGTAAAAGATCGCCGGAATCGTACGTGCCGCTTATATCTTTATCCAGCCACACCTTTCCGCTTAACTGACCGGGAATATATTCGCCGAAGTTGTTTTGTATACTATCCTGACTTCCAGTCAAGGTGATTTTGTAAATTGAGTTGACATCGCGTACAGTAGATACCGAAGTTGTATCCGCCACGTAACCCGCATTGGCACACACCGATTCATAATTTTCCGGCTGTGTTTCAATAACCATATATGTACCGCTGAACAAATTATCAAAGCAGTAGTATCCCATCGGGTCTGTCGTTGTCGTAATACCGGTATTGGTATAGTTTCCGTCCGCGCTCAGTTCGTACAGAGTTAGCGTTACGCCGGCAATATTAACGTCCTGATCGGTTTTTGTACCGGTATTATCAACGTCTTCATAAACAAAACCGGAAATACTGTTGACAACCGGCGTTTGAATTATCGTTCCGAAAGCCCCGGCAACGTACTCCTCGGCGGAAGAGACATCGGAAGGGAAAAATTCATTCGGATCTAAATCCAAGCCGTATTTTACAGACCCGTAATCGTCAACGAAGGTTTTTTCCATCGTAACGTCTTCATAGTTATTGGCACTGAAATACGCCTTGAACGTCGAACCTTCAAAGTCGTCCCCGTTGACGGTAACATTGGAGGACTGTCCAGTACTGATAACATTTCCATCTTCATCGTACTGATTTGAAATACCTTTGTAGAAATCGACATCAAACTTGCAAACCAGCTTGTCTCCGCTTTCAAAATCACTAAATTCCAAGGTCAACAATTGGTTATTATTGCTGATAGTCCATTTAACGTCGCCGTCTTTAATCGTTCCGTCAGAAGAAACAACCTGGAAAGCCACGCTGTTATACGCGCCGTAGGAGGGATTATCCTGCGCCAAATGGAAGAAGGCTTCGTTGACATCCAAACTGCCGTTTCCATTTTTATCCAAGTTGATTTCCAACTTGTTCATTGTAGTTCCAGAAGCGCCGCCATTGTACGATACTTCCACATAATCCCCGTAGGAATCATCGGTATTTTGATCGGAGCCGAACGTTCCCTCGATGTACAAAACCCCCATTTGAATTGCGGAATCATCAACCGGAGCCGCAGACAGCATTAAACGCTGTTCCAGCGGTTCTACCGCGCATTGATGAACGCATTTCCGTCGATTGTTTTTGTTCGTTTTTAAAGTGCTCACGACAAACCTCCGTGAATATTAAATTGTATTAAATTGTTTCCTCTCTGATGAGAGGCGTTTTGTTCTTACTTACGCTCTTTTAGACAACATTACGTTTGTTCTGTTGCCTGCGATTGTCCCTATTCTGCCGTTTGTCAGGAAATTTCCGTTATTGAAAAACTTATTTCCCTTACAACTCATATAATCAGAACCTTATTCCAGTTTCCAAACACAAATCGAACTGTCAAAACCGACGGTAACCAGCCATTGAGCGGAAGGAATCCATTCCATGTCCGCGATTGTACCGGTATGACCTTCCATTTTATAGACAGCCTCTTGAGTACTGATATTCCATACACCCAAGGAGTTATCGCACATTCCGACAGCGACTTTGTTATCTCCGATTGCTGCAATCGAACGTACTTTTCCAGGCAGATTTTCCACGCAGGAAATTTGCTTGGTTTGAACTACGTCCCATAAACATATTTTATTGTCCTCGCCGCCGGAAATTAATTTTCCGTCTGACTGGAAAGCCAGAGCCGCGACTCGACGAATATGACCTGTTAAATCGGTGGATTTAACCTGATTTTTCATATCCCAAACGCGAATAATACCCATTCTGCCCGCCGCAGCCAAGTACTGGGCATCGTCCGACCAGGCAACCGCATCGACGTTACCCATTCCAACGTTGACTTTGTTGAGTAAATTCCCTTTAACGGCATCGAAAATAAATACATCCCCGCCGAAAACACCGATTGCAACCATTGAGCCGTCTTTGGTAAACTCGGCACAGGTTACCGCCGTTTTAATACCCCGCAAACTCATAAAGCTCTTGCCGGGTGTTTCGGTTTCCCACATTAATCCAACATCGCCCATATCTGCGGAAAGCAAAACAAGACCGTCTGGACGAAGACGAACCGCCTTAATCCAGTCGATATTTCGGGCTAATTTCTTTTCAATCTGTCCGGTTTGTAAATTCCATAGACGTATTTTATGATCGTCTCCGCCAACATAGGCACGTAATTGGGAATCTACCGCAACGCCGGTCCAAACAGGCACCTGATCTTCAGGCGTTTTGGAGGACAGTTGCATCTTTTTTATTGGTTTGATTACCTGTTGCGCTTCCACAAAAGTACAACCGATTGAGAAAACCAACAGCGAGAAAACCAATTTTAAGCTTATATTCATAATAATATTCCTTGTTATAACAACGTGGAATTGAAAACCTTGGCAACGTCGTCCTATATCTATAATAAATATATGTCCGAAAATCAAGTACTTTTTGACCTGTCGAACAAAAACAATTGCCATCGATACCCCAAAGGGCTATCGGTAAAAACTGAATCCACTGTAAAAATATCTGGAATTCAACGTTAAAATTATCGGCATAATAAAAAAAGATGTTTAAGTAGAATTTGGAATTAAATCATTTTCGTCAAAAATCGTACAAATTATTTCTCCCGCAAAATAGGCAAGAAATTTATCTATCTTTCCTAATTATTCAACTCAAGGGATAAATTTGAAAGTTTTTCATAAAATCTGATAAAAATCAATAAAAAATTATTGAATTAAAAATTGATTTTGTTATAATTATATAGTATAATGAAAGATATGAATGAAAAAATTCGACGAGTAGCGGTTATCGGAGCCGGAATTGCAGGTTTGGCAGCCGCCTACAAATTGCGTGAAATCTCCCCCGAAACCCAAGTGCAGGTATTTGATCCCCGCCCTCGCGTTGGGGGCGTATTGAATACCGTCGAAAAAGACGGCTTGGAAATAGAAGAGGGCGCGGATAATTTTATTACTACCGTTCCTTGGGGATTGGATTTATGCCGTCGGTTGGGAATTGCAGATAAGTTGGTTACAACCAGTTCTCAATTCAGACAGACGTTTGTCGTATTTCGTAACAGATTATACAAGTTGCCCGATGGATTTATGATGATGGCGCCCACGCAAATGTGGCCCTTGGCAACAACCGGATTATTAAGTCCGTGGGGCAAAATTCGAGCGGGATTGGAATTATTTTTACCCCGTAAAAAAGACGATTCCGACGAAAGTATGGCAAATTTCGGTCGGCGGAGGCTGGGCAAAGAGGTTTACGATCGCCTTATAGAGCCTCTGGTTTCAGGCGTTTACGCAGCGGATTTGGAAAAGTTAAGTGTTTTAGCGACGCTGGACCGATTCCGTCAGATGGAAAAAGAACATCGAAGTTTGATTATTGCCATGCGAGCTGAAATGGCAAAACGGCGAAAAGCGGCGAAAATTCCGGCGAGCGTTGAAAGCGGTCCTCGATACAGCATGTTTGTCGCCCTCAAAGGCGGTTTTTCCTTGATGACCAATACAATCGTAGAAAAACTGCCTCCGAATACCGTCAACTTAAATTGTCGAGTAACGCAGTTGATTCAGGAACCGGGACCTCAAGGGCGTCCGGTTTGGAGATTGACGTGGGAAAAGACAGACCAGCCGTCCAACTCAACCGACGATAGTTCTGCTTGGACTCGTCAGTTTGACGCAGTAATACTTGCTGTTCCTTCATATAATGCGGCGGAATTGCTTCATCAAACCGATTCGCAGCTGGCGGAATTGCTTTCGGGAATCGCTCATTCAGGCACGGCGATTGCTTCAATGGCGTTCAAATCCGAGCAAATTCGCCATCCGATGGACGGAATGGGAGCCGTCGTCCCCAAAATCGAACAGAGTCCGATTTTAGCATTGAGTTTTTCAACGCATAAATATCCGCACCGATCTCCGGCAGGAACGCAGTTGATTCGTGTTTTTGCCGGCGGAGCGCGAGATGAATCGCTGGCTGTTATGCCCGATAATCAGTTAGTTCCCATTTTGGTGGACAAAATGAGACCACTGTTAAAAATTACAGGCGAGCCTTATGCGGTTCATACCGCTCACTGGCCCAATACGATGCCGCAATATTACGTCGGACATTTAGATAGAATGGCAGAAATAGATCAGCATACCGGTAAAATCGCGGGATTAGAACTAGCGGGTAATTCCTATCGCGGGGTAGGAGTCCCGGTTTGTATTCATTCCGGTGAGCTGGCCGCAGAAAAAACATTGGAATTTTTGAACAAAGTCGGAGCGCAGTTATGAATTATTCCCAAGACAGTATCAAAGACGCCGAAGATAACATAGACGCGAAAAAGGGGTTTCCGGTACCTAGTTTACAGCGATTGCCGTTGTATTTGCGCCAATTAAAGCAGTACCAGCGGGAAGGGGTTGAAAAAGTCTCTTGTACTCGAATTGCTCAGGATTTGGGATTGATCAGCGTTCAGGTTCGCAAGGACCTTTCTATGACCGGTATCGCAGGGCGTCCTAAAGTGGGATATAATATAGATGAACTGATTTCTACCATAGAATCGTTTTTGGGCTGGGATAAAAAACGTCGAGCGGTGTTAGTCGGTGCCGGTAATTTAGGAGGAGCGATTTTGGGCTATCCCGGCTTTGTCGAACACGGATTAAATATTTGCGCTGCTTTTGATGTAGACCCGTCTAAAATCAATACGGTAATCCGGGAACGAAAAGTCTATCCCTTGGACGAATTGGAAAAATACATTCATAAAAATCAGATTGTTATCGGAATTATTACCGTTCCGCAAACCGGAGCGCAGGCGATTGCCGATATTATGGTATCAGCCGGGATTCGTGCGATCTGGAATTATTCTCCCGCCTTGCTGAAATTACCGTCCAATGTAGTATGCGAAACCGTACAGCTTTCCAGTTCGTTTGCGGTTTTGTCCAGTAAAGTTAAACAGATGCTCGCCGAAGAAAACGCGCGTGCAAAAGCGGAATCGCAAACGTAATGCTGCGCGAAATAGGGGAATCGCTGTCCCGCCTGATCTTTACGCCCCGGTGTTATGTTTGCGATCAGGAAATAACCGAACTGTCAGATCAACAGCGGTTAAAAAATCGATTCTTTTGTCCAGACTGCTGGCAAGCGTTAATTATCTCTCCTTGGAAGGGCTGTAATTTCTGCGGTGCCTATCGAACCGAAGGACGGGCAAACGCCAAGTACTGCTCTCATTGTCGCGGAAAACAGCTCCATTTTGACAAAGTGATTACCTTGGGAATCTACGATGGTTTGATGAGAGAATGCATGTTGATGATCAAAAAACCAGAAAATTTTCAACTAGCCGCCGCGTTGGCGGAAGCCTTATTCTATGCTCGAAATCAGGAGTTGAAATCGCTCAATTGCGATTGGGTCGTTCCGGTTCCGATGAATCCCTATCACAAAAAAGAGCGTAAAATAAACGATGCGGAGGTAATCGCCGCCCGGTTGGCAGAACTGCTGCGCGTTCCCTATCAGTCGGCGTTGATTCGTATTGCGGCTACCGAACCGCAAAAAGGACTCAATCCCCGTCAACGACACGAGAACGTTTTCGAGGCCTTTCAATGGGATTGGTGGGTTGAAAAAATGGATATTCCTAAAACCGTCTTGCTGGTTGACGATATTTTAACTACCGGATCGACATGCAGCGAAATCGCCCGATATATGAAATCCTGGGGAGTGGAAAAAGTCTATGCCGCCGTTCTTGCCCGCGCCGTCGGTCAGCAGGATCTATAATAGTAACGGAACATCAATACAATAGTATACAATAACATACAATAATATACTTCATAACACAAACCAATAATATACGTCGGTAAAGTGCAAAAGCGGCTTGATGCGATACCACCGCACACCTTGAAGTGCGGACGTCCTCGCCTGCTGTAATATTGTGGATTTTGAATACCGCAGGCGTTTTGATTTCCCCCCCGTACAAATAAACTCCCTCGTTTTACTAATTTAGGCGAAATGAATCGATTGTTTTATGGTAATATAAGCTGAAATTTCAAGTGAAACCCGTGTATACGACTGCGGCAATCACTCTTTTACGGATACTCTCAATAAATGATAATTACGGGGTCTGTTTTTATTTTGAAAAGTCGGTATAATCAAGCACATATATTATAGTAAGAAACCGAGATTCTCACTTTATTTTTACCCCAAACGAACTATGAGTGATCCATTTAACAGCAAGTCGTCAATTACAGTCGGCGGAAAGTCCGTTGTAATATACAGTTTAGATAGTTTGGAAAAGGCGGGATTGGTCAACATCGACCAGCTGCCGTATTCTATCCGAGTTCTTCTGGAAAACGCCCTCCGTAATTGCGATGATTTTGAAGTATCCGAAAAAGATATTCGCAATATCGCCTCTTGGAAACCGGGATTTACCCCGATGGAAATTCCCTTCAAACCCGCCCGCGTTATTTTGCAGGATTTTACCGGCGTTCCATGCGTCGTTGATTTGGCTGCAATGCGAGATGCGGTTAAACGTCTAGGCGGAAATCCCGATAAAATCAATCCGCTGGTTCCGGTTGATCTGGTTATCGATCATTCCGTTCAAACCGATTGCTTCGGTACCGATTCTGCGTTGCAGGATAATCTGAAAATCGAATTTCAGCGCAATAAAGAACGATACGAATTTCTCAAATGGGGACAGCAGGCGTTCAAAAACTTCCGTATCGTACCTCCGTCGTCGGGAATTATCCATCAAGTCAACCTGGAATATTTAGCTCAAGGCGTCTTCCTGAAACAGATCAACGGAGAATCCGTCGCTGTCGTCGATACGCTGGTTGGAACGGACAGTCATACTGTTATGATTAACGGTTTAGGCGTACTGGGCTGGGGCGTAGGCGGTATCGAGGCAGAGGCTGTTATGCTTGGACAACCCCTGTACATGCTTCTACCAGAGGTTATCGGCGTTGAATTAACCGGAACGCCGCGCCCGGAAATTACCGCAACCGATATTGTTCTGACAATAACCAACATGCTGCGTAAACAGGGGGTTGTCGGTAAATTCGTGGAATATTTTGGTGAAGGCGCACAAAATCTCAAGCTGGCAGATCGTGCCGTTATTGCCAACATGGGTCCAGAGTACGGAGCTACGATGGGCTTCTTCCCCGTAGATAAACAGACGATTGAATATCTAAAACAAACCGGACGGTCGGCGGAAGATATTGAACTGGTAGAGAAATACACCCGGCAGCAAAAACTGTTCCGATCGGAAAACTCCCCGATTCCGAACTATACAAAAGTTCTTCAGTTAGATTTGTCAACCGTAGAACCCTGTTTAGCGGGTCCAAAACGTCCGCAAGATAAAATTCTCCTGTCCGAGATGCAAAACACCTGTCGGGAACAGGGCGTAGTAAACAACGAACCGGTAAATTATCCCGAAAAGGCGGATTCGTTTGATTTTCTGACCAACGGCGCGGTAGTAATCGCTTCGATTACCTCTTGTACCAATACGTCCAGTCCCTCTGTTATGCTGTCCGCTGGATTGCTGGCAAAAAAGGCGGCGGCTTTGGGATTAAAATCCAAGCCGTGGGTTAAAACGTCCATGGGTCCCGGCTCGCGTGCGGTTACCGATTATCTGGCTAAAGCCGGATTGATAGACGGCTTAAACGCCTTGGGCTTTCAAACGGTTGGATACGGCTGTCTAACCTGTATTGGAAACAGCGGTCCGCTGCCCGAGGCGGTTGCAAAGGTTGTTACCGAAAAAAATCTGGTTGCCGCCGCCGTTGTTTCCGCCAATCGTAATTTTGAAGGACGCGTTAATCCGCTGGTCAAGGCGAACTTCCTGGCCTCGCCCGCCTTGGTTGTCGCGTACGCAATTGCCGGTACGGTCAACATAAATCTTACGGTCGATCCGTTGGGAACCGATAAAAACGGCAAGCCGGTTTATTTAAAGGATATTTGGCCCGCGCGAGAGGAAATCGCTCAGCTTACCGAACAAACCGTTCAGGCTGACATGTTCCTCAATGCGTACAAGAACGTCTTTAACGGCAGTACAGAATGGAAATCTGTTCAATCTCCTTCGGGAAGTTTATTTCCCTGGAATTTAGACAGTACGTATATTCAGGAACCGCCTTTCTTGGCTGAAATGACGGCTCAGCCGCAGCCGATTGAACCGATTACCGGGGCGCGCGTTTTGCTCGCCTTGGGCGATTCAATTACCACCGATCATATTTCTCCAGCCGGAAATATCAAAGCCGATTCGCCCGCCGGGCTGTTTTTACAGGCTAACGGAATTGAACCAAAACAGTTTAATTCCTACGGTTCCCGTCGAGGAAACGACCGGGTTATGACCAGAGGAACGTTTGCCAATATTCGGATTCGGAATCAAATTGCTCCCGGAACGGAAGGCGGATTTACAAAGTACCTGCCCGATGGAATAGATTCAGCGGTTGTTTCCGTTTATCATGCAGCCGTAAAATACAAACAGGCGGCTATTCCGTTGATCGTTTTAGCGGGCGCGGAATACGGAACCGGTTCCAGCCGCGATTGGGCCGCAAAAGGAACGTCTCTGTTAGGGGTTCGCGCTGTTATTGCCGCCAGTTTTGAACGAATTCATCGTTCCAATTTAGTGGGAATGGGAATTTTACCGCTGCAATTCAAAGCAGGACAAACCTGGCAATCTCTAGGATTAACGGGGACGGAAACATTCGATTTTGGCGATTTATCGGCAATCACGCCGCTGGGAGATTTATCGGTAACCGCAACTGCGAGTTGCGGGAAACAGACGAAGTTTTCCGTTACGGTACGAATCGATACGCCCGTAGAAATCGTTTATTTCCGCAACGGCGGTATTTTACAAACCGTATTGCGTAAGTTGATTTAAGAACGACTGTTTTGATTACTCACCAGACAAGGTATTATTATGTCCAGCTATACAGAAATACTGCAAGAATCCTGCCGTGCAGCCGGAAAAATCCTCATGGACGGCTTCGGCAAGGCGGCTGTCTATCATAAAGACGCACGGGATTTGGTTACCGAATCGGATATGCAGGCTCAGAAAGCGGTTAGACGTATTATCGCCGAGGCGTTTCCCACGCATGGATTCGTCGGCGAAGAAAATACGCTTGACGACGACGTGTATCCGGTCGTACCGGCGGATTCGGAATATCGCTGGATTTTAGATCCCTTAGACGGCACGGTAAACTACGCGCACGGCAGTCCTCATTTTTGCGTTTCCCTGGCCTTGGAATGCAAAGGTGAACTGTTTGTCAGCGGTATTTATGCTCCCTGGTACGATGAATTTTACTCTGCTGTCGCCGGACGCGGTGCCCGATTAAACGGTCAAGAAATCCACGTCTCTCAAACCAAGACGGTTATCGACGCTTTGGTTGGATTTGGATTTCCTCCCAACATTCAGGTTAATTCTCCCGACTTTTTAGCCTTTCAACAGGCGGCGTTTGAATGTCAGGCGATGCGCCGAACGGGGTCTTTGGCTTTGAATTTGGCTTACGTTGCCGCAGGACGCTTTGACGCTTTGTGGAACTTTAAGGCGCATAGTTGGGATGTTGCCGCCGGAGTTCTTCTGGTTCGCGAAGCGGGCGGAATGGTTACCGCGCCAGACGGCTCGCCGTTTAACGTAGACCGCGCCTCACTGCTGGCTGCCGCAACCCCCGAATTACATTCGTCTATTTTGAATTTAGGCAATTTCTGCCAAATATTTCCCTCCGACCAATAAAATTTACTATGATTATTTTAACCTGTTTGTTGCTGTTGATTCCGTTTCTTGCCTGGGGCGACGAAATTACGTTGTCCGCTCAATCCAACGGAGATATTGTTGTAACCGCCGATGGAAAGCCGTTTACCACTTATATTCTCAACAGTCATAACAAACCGGTTTTGTACCCGCTGATCGGACCTTCGGGAGCGGCTATGACGCGGCAATATCCGATCGAATCCGCGTTGCCTTCGGAGGCAAAAGATCATCCGCATCAACGTTCCGTCTGGCTTGCCCATGGCGACGTAAACGGACTATCTTATTGGGATCAGGAAGACAGTCATCCCGGTAAAACTATCGTCTGCGGACATATTGTACATCAATCCATTGAATCCTGCAAAGGGAATACGATTGTAGCCAAAAGTAATTGGGTCAACGCCAAGGGCGAAACCGATCTTCAGGAAACCCGAACAATGGAATTTTACGCTCAGGAAAAAGCCCGATGGATTGATTTTACGTTTGTTTTAACCGCCGTTCAACCCCGAGTTAAATTCGGAGATACGAAAGAGGGCGTTTTTGCAGTTCGTGTTGCCGGTACGATTAAAGTCGATGCCAAAAAAGGAGGAACAATTGTAAACAGTGAATCTTTGACCAACAGTAACGCGTGGGGCAAACCGGCGTCTTGGGTTGATTATTACGGTCCGGTTGATAATAAAACGGTAGGAATTGCGCTTATGAATCACCCCGGCAGTTACGGCTATCCGACTTGTTGGCATGTGCGCGGATACGGTCTTTTTGCCGCCAATCCGTTTGGACTTCATGACTTTTACGGCGATAAAAGCGGTAAAAACGGAGAGGTTGTTTTGAAAAAGGGCGAATCAATTACGCTTAAATACCGCCTTCTTCTTCATACAGGCGACGAAAAACAAGGCGGCGTTGAACAGTCCTGGCAAGAGTATAGCAAATAAGCTCCGATCCCCGGAACCGTCTTGCAATATTCATATTAGACGTATACTGGTTCCACTTGACTTTTTCCGGTTTGCATAACATACTTCAGCCGTTTCAATTCGCCCCAATCAATCAAACAAAGGGTTGTTTTATTCTGGCCGGGCGAAATCAAAACGACATCAAGAGGAAAAATCAGGTAGACATAGTATAACCTCCGTTCGAGACATCGATTGGGGGGCGTTTTATGGAGAAAACAACCGGAATACTCCCCCGTCCCCCGCACTTCAGCGGCGAGGTCAGGGGAATCTCTTCCAGGCGCAGCCAATCGGCTGCCTAATCGGCGACAGAGTATTTATCGGTCTTGAAGTCGAATCTGAACAGGACCTAGCAAACCAGATTCCAACAGGGGACTGGACTGGTTAATACGGGTAATATTCGTTCTGGTTTTTCTCTCAGACGGCGGTAAGTTGAAATCGCCAACCAACCGATTATTCCAGTTCGTCGAAACGCGAATCTCCAACTCGTTTATTCCCGGTTTAACGGCAGAGGTAATATCGACGCAATAGGGCTTCGCCCAGACAACGCCCACGTCTTTGCCGTTGACCAATACCCGGGCGATTTCGCGAACGTCTGTCAAACTCAGCAGAATCCGTTTATCGGGATTATCGGTCGTCTGTTTTACCGTTTCCGATGAAATCTCTACGCTGTTTTTATATACAGCTGTTCCGCTGTAATATTTTATATTTCTATCGGCGTTGCGCGTCCAGGATTCCAGCGTCTTTAATTCGGTCTGAATCGGCTTGTCGGCAAACGCGTTAATTCCCGGAAAATCGAGTTTCCACGGCGTTGTAATTTCCGCAATAACTTTTTCCGACTGCGGTTTGTATTCCGCTTGATTCCCTTGAGCGGTCGAGGCGGGACGATTGTAGTTAAAAACCACAAAAACCGAGCCGAAACGACTTAAAGAAATCGGAACGGTCGTTTGTTGTGATTGCTGTTTTACGCCTTTTGCAGCACATATACTTCCGTCCAGCGGATTCCAAAACTCCACCGTAGCGTTTACCGCTCGGAATTTAGCGGTTAAATCAACCGGAATATCGGATACGTTGGCAACGTAATAAACGTCTGCCTGCAACGCGCCCTCGGACGGAATTGTATTCACCTGTATGGGCTTGAAGTCGGCAAAACCCCGTTTCGGGTCTATCGTTTGTCCAGAATAGACTTTTCGATGTATCCATTCTATGCGTGCCTGGGATTGTTTCTTATTGCCGAAGGTAAATTCAAAATCCAACGGTACCTCGTCCGCTTGAAGTACCGCGTGCGAAGCCGCCCCGGTAATCACGCGTCCTAAACCGACTTTTCGGATTTGAATGGATTTACCCGCCGTTGCGTCCGGAGCCGTTCCCCAAAGTTGATCGACAATCTGATTAAATTCTTTCAATTGCGAATCGGACTTTACTCCTGAAGTTCGATTCGGCTTGGGACCCAAAACCGAGCCGCCCGCCTGTACAATCGACTGGAGTTTTTTCGCCATCTGTAAAGACATACAGGTTCTGTCCGGCAAGACCAAAAGCCGATAGCTGGTTCCATCGGTCAAAACCAAATTACCGTTCCGAACGGAAAGACGATTGAGAATCGCTTCCTCCGGAGCGGTATCGAAATCGTATCCTGGCAGAGAACCCGCCGAGTTGAATTTTTTATACTGTGTAAAATTCGGCACGTTATCGCCGTAAAATTCCAATACGTCCGAACAGGGCAATCCTTGCTGAAGCAGGAATTGGCACCGATTTATATAAGCGAGGAAATCTGCGGAATCATTCCAGAGTAAAGCCTGCGGATTAAAATGCGTTCCGGCGAAATATTCCTGTCCGGGCAGCCCCTGACTTTCGGGCGAACAGGTAAACGCATGCCAGACCAGCAAATTCAAGCCCTCGCAAAACGCCTGATCCAAAGACGGCTTTAAATTCGTCGCCCAGGATTCGTTCCAGTGCATGCCGATATTGGTAAATCCTTCTGCGGCCACAAAACGATGTCCAAAAACGTGCGCGGCCGAGGCAGGCTGCTTCACAAAAAATCGGTTTGCCTCACCCACTCGATGCCGGGGAGACCAGCTCCAAAATTCCGACATGGGAATATCGCTTTGCCCTATCAATTGCAGGGAATCAATCGGTGCGCCGTGAGGTCCGCCGCTTTCCGGGTGAATTCCAATTTCCCATTCAGCCGCCCGCTTCTTCATTTGAAGATAATGATTATCGCGAATTAAATCCCCAATAGTTCTGCGGAAGTCATGCAAAAACTGATTGCTTACCTGTCGATTTTCAACGATTTTTCCGGCGACTACCGGCAGATAGGGCGTAATATTATATCCGCGCCGAGATTGAAATTCGTCTCGAAAAGAATCGGTCCAGTTTATACCGCCCAATTCCCAACTGTCGGTATGTATATAGCGGAGCGTTTTACCGGCAAAGGCGCGGTTATCCTCCAAAATCGGAACGACGTTTTCATCCCAGTAATTGTCAAAGGCTTTTTTGGACAGATGATCCAACGACAACCCCGTCCAGGCACCGCTGGAAGTAGACGTACAAGCACCGCTAAGAGTAAAACCGAATCGTAAAACCACCCATTTTTTAGCGGTTGCAGGCGGCGTCCAGGTAAGCGTATCGTTTTCCCGATTAAATTTATCGGAAATATCGACCACGTCTTTTAACAGGGCGTTTTCTTCTCCCGCAACAATCGGTTCCTGAACCATCAAAGGGGAACAGACGGGCGCGGAGCCGCCGAATTCCGCCTGAGCGGTTTTAATCGCGTACAAATCCAGTTTTTTAGCGGAATTGTTTTCTTTTTGCGGATACGCAACAACAGCAACATCCCGATAAAATCCATTTTGGACTTTTCCCTTAGGTAACGTAATTGCAACGGGCTTCGAGGATTCAACGACGGTTTCTGACCAGCACAGCAATTTCGCCGCATCTTCCGGTTTTACCGTTCGTCCGCCCATATTCCAGCCGGAAAGCATGTTCAAACTGATACTCATACCCAGTTCGTCAGCTGTTTGAACGGCGTGTTTAAACGTTTCCCGCCATTGAGGAGAACCGAAAAGCGGTCCGGCGGGAACGTTTCGGTTTCCGTCCTGATTTGAGC
>CAYZMZ010000002.1:29233-33313 GCA_964479655.1 uncultured Planctomycetaceae bacterium | reverse complement strand
GGTTTTAGCGGGAACGATGCTTATGGGGGCGTCGATCGACGGAATGACACCCGACGCGCACGATAGTTCGGTTACGCTGTCTACTCTCTTGCCGATTGTCGCCCAGTACCGGGACGAGTTTTACGAATCGTTGTTAAAAAAAGCTCCCGCAAAAATTCAAAAGCGATTAACAGAGGAAATCCAAAAATATCGTCAGCCTTTTGGAGCGGCGCGGCAGTATTTTAATCATCTTCTTTCCCGACTTCGGGCAGATCAATTGCAAAACCTGCAGCTGGCGCGTCTGTTTGCCTGGATGGGTTATACGCACGCCGCTGAAGGCAGAGCAGGCATGGTTAAATGCGTCGCCGCTAGAATGAGATGCCAAATTGAGTGCTTGCTGACAAATTGTCATTCGCTTATCGACGATAATAATTTGGAAGCGGTTATTCCGTTAATTAGTCAGATAGAAGATATTTTAGATCGAGGGATTCAATGCGGCGCTTTTGTAGACCCGTGGAATATTCTGGGATTCGGCGGTCAGTACCCGCTGTTTGCCTCGGCTGAAGATTCTACTCCCGATCACCGGGTAGACGAATTGATCAATTTGATGGGCGCGATTTTTAATCTTTATTCTCGCAGTATGCGTCAGGCGTCGGTCGAGCAAAAGCCGGAATTAAAATCGCAGCTGTCCGTCAGTATGAAGCGGCGAACCGATTGGTGGGATCAGTATGCCTCCAGCGAATTGAGTTCTATCGACAGTATTTCCGGCGAAGAAAGCTGGGAATCCGCTAATATCGTTGCAGACGCTTTGGCGGCATGGCGGAAGGCGGGAACGGCGGCCGGCGATATTAAATTCTGGCGTCCGCAGGTAGAAAAATTTGCCTCGACCAAGGCTTACGCTTTGCTTATTGAAGAATTGATGGATCAAAAAGACCCGGTTGCTGCCATGGCGTTGTTAATCAACTGGCTCGGCAATTCCGATACGATTATTTTGGATGACGGCGACTATTCCTTCCACCCGTTGGCGTTGCGATGGATGGAAGAACAATGGTTCAATACCAGTAAAATGGATCGGATTGAAGGGCGGCGGGGCAAAGAATCAATCGACGGCTGGGACGCGGCGAAAAAGTTTGTGGATTTTCTGGAACCCAATGCCGGCGCGTATTGGGAAATACCGAGTTTGGAAATTGATCACGGCAAATTCCCCTCTTTTAATCAATTCAAAAAAGATATGAATAAGTTAAAAGACAAGCCGAAGGACAACGAAAATTATGAAGATTTGTTCCTTCATTTTATGGGAATGCCCAAACCGTCTGCCGAAGACGACAATTCAGACGACGAAACGCCGGACGATAATTACGATCCCTTTGATTCTTTCTCCCCGGAGGATTATCCCCCTAATAACGACGACGAAGACGACGATAACGACGACGATAATCCATACCGAAGCGCGTACGAAAACGTAGTTTATCGCGATTCAACCGACGACGGAAACGACAGTGATATGATGGATTCGGTTCCCAAAGACCCGCTAAGCGATTTCCCGCTGACCGAAGAAATGGATCGTATCAGCGATCGATTGCTGTTCTGGGTTACGGTTGCCAGAATGTGGAAAATGTCGGCTATCTTTTCGCTTTCTTACGCCCAAGCGCATCCGGAAAGAGATGATACGCTTTTGGAATGGCATTCTATTTGTCGGGATAAATTGGAGCAGATAACCCATTTAATACGCGAGGTAGAGCAATTCAAAGTTCCCGTTCCGACCGATTCGCGCCAGTCGATGCTCGATTACGAACAGCGTCGAGCGGTTAAGGATACGTTGCTGGAACGACTTCAATCTACCTACGGCGAATTGGAAGATTCATGCCGATTATTGGCGTCAACCTCCAGCAAGCCGGTTAGTACCGCCGTTCCTACTTGGGAAAGTTTGGGACAGCGGGTTTTGCAGGCGATGCTTCATTCTGATGTACAAACCGTCAAAGATAACTGGAAGCCGTTTTTAAGCAAGTTGGGAGAGCAAACGTTATTGTATCAACCCGTATCGCGCGGAGGAAGCGCACTGAAAATCGCCCGCTCAAAAGGCGTTCAGACGGTTATTCAACGATTGCTTAACTCGCTGCCCAAGTTGGGATTGACTGAATACTCCTTCGACTTATTGCTCCTTTCTCAACGAATGGAACGCGAACATCCGGTTGGAATGGGAGCGGTTACCCGATTCGATAAAATATTTGAAGTCGGCTGTCAGGGCTTGGTTAGCAACATCGTTCAGATGAGCGCTTCCCGAAAAAGAAACTGGTCTGTTATTTCTCTAACGGAAACGTTGGAAAAATTAGCGGAGATATTATTAATTTGCTGGCTGAATCATTCGCAGGGAATCCGGGTATCAACCATAGAATCGGTCGGCTCTCCGATGCAATGGAATCGATTGCAGCATTTTATCAAGACTTACGGAAAAGACTTATTCTGTCCCATGTTTATGGGATACGGTAGTCTGCAGGCGATATTGCATCAGACGGTACCGGTCTGGTTGAAAAATCTTCAGCAATCAGAAGAACCTGAAGTGGGGCAAACGTTATTAAACGATTTGGACATAGAAATTCCCTTTAACGAAGCGGTTCATTGGTTGGAATTGGTTTTTGAATCCATATTGGAATATTACGGACAATACATCGATTATAATTCAACAACCACGCTTTCCGATAAGGGCGATATGCTTTATGCGTTGTTGGATTTCCTTCGTCTGCAAGCCGGCTACGATAGAATCGCATGGAAGTTGCTGCCTGTTTCGACTATTCATTCTTCTTTGGTTAATGAGGGGAAAAAGGAAGCGGCTGACTTTTGGCTTAAGGCCGTTGCCCGTCGTTGTGAAGACGCCGCCAACGCTCAATGGGAACGATATACGCAACTGCAAACCAAACACGGTATTCTTATGACGGGTATTGGAGATCGTATCGGAGAGCGTTTTGTTCGTCCGTTGGAGGTTGCTCAGCTTTGCTCGTTGATTCAGCCAGCCATGGAAGAAATCCGCGAGAAAAAAACGCAAACCTCATTTGAGCAGTTTATTAAAGGTATTACAGAACTCGCCAATACTCCAACCGGCAACGGTTTTGAACCGCCTGCCTGGTTAGAAGCGGTCGAGAAAGAATCGCAGCGAATCCGCAACGTATCGGAGGACGAAGACGAAATGTTGGATTTGAGTTCGTATATCGTTCCGGTTCAGCAAACCAAAAGCGAGATAATAAAGGTAATTACGTCCATCAAACGCCGTTTAGATGCGGGAATCGATTGATTCTGATTTCGTTCGTATTTTTACGGGAAATTTGCTATTTTCCTTTTGTAGAATAAAGCGATAAAACAATTGTCTGATTTGATCATCGGGCAATTGTTTGTTTAGGTAGAAGACGCTTGTTTATTGCGATGGAAGGTGCTTGTTTAATGCGGTGGATGTCTCTTGTTCAATGCGATGGATGTCGCTTGTTTAATGCAATGAAAGACTCTTGTTTGAGTTGTTTTATCCAATTGCATTTTCTTATTTTGTCGTCGTACAATTTGTTTCGTTGAAGCGTTTATATTTTGGTACAACGGAAGAGAAATCGGTATAGTAAAACAAAGTAAACGTATCACATAAAAACACAAATAAAGAAAAAACAAGACTGAATTGTTAAATGGGGAAAAGAAAATTAAATATTTTTCAAAATTTTTTAAAAAATAATTAAAAGACGTATTGCATAAAATCGATTTATGATATATCTTTATTTTAGTAATAACATTCATGTTCAATTGAATCATTAAACCTTTTAGAGTAGTTGATTCATAAAATTGATCTTTGTTGTATTTTAGGTTCAAGGGAACGCTTCACACCCATGCCGTATGACGCGGATCGTCATCGGTTAATCGAAAAGAATTCGACGTAATAATTACGATAGAAGCATCCCATACTAAGGATGGAGGATTTACTGTGCCTAAGAAAACTGTCGCTAAGAAGGCTGTTGCTGCCAAAGCACCCGCTGCTAAAAAGACTGCTGCCAAGAAGGCTCCGGCCGCTAAGAAGGCTCCTGCTGCCAAGAAGGCTCCAGCCGCCAAGAAGGCTCCAGCTGCTAA
>CAYZMZ010000002.1:21573-29133 GCA_964479655.1 uncultured Planctomycetaceae bacterium | reverse complement strand
GCCAAGAAAACTTGTGCCAAGAAATGCGCTAAATAGTTTAGCGGTATCTGTTTTTACAGATACGCTTTTCTATGCAGTCTGAATGCGACGGCAACTCTGGTTGCCTCAATTAGACAACATCGAGACAGGGTTGCGATTGTAAAGATCGCAACCCTATTTTTTTATAAGACGTTATACTTTTAACAAGACGTTATACTTTTAACAAGACGTTATACTTTTAACAAGACGTTATACTTCCCCTCATTTTTTCGCGTGCCTCCCTATTCCCCGATTCAAATTCTTGAATATAATACACGATACTGATTCCATTTGAATTCTCCCTGACCGCGGATTTTGTTAAATGGATGTATGTACATGTGTTACAAACAAATTTCGCCGCACGATGCGGATTTATTATATATAAATAATTATGTCTCTCAATCCCCCACAGCAGGAAGCTGTCGATACCCTTTCAGGTCCGCTTTTGGTTTTAGCCGGAGCGGGATCGGGAAAGACCCGCGTGGTTACCATGCGAATCGCGAATTTGATTCAACATGGAATCAGACCGGAACGAATCCTGGCGGTAACTTTTACCAATAAGGCGGCAGGAGAAATGCGGGAACGAGTTCTCCAAACGCTCAATATTACCTCACGTCGAAAAGTTCCGATTCCTGAAGTATCGACGTTCCATTCTTTGTGTATGCGGATTCTTAAAAGAAATATCCACCTGCTTGGCTATCCCAACGAATTTGCTATCAGAGACCGGGGAGATCAGGAAAGTATCGCTCGGTCGGTATTGAAAGAGATTCATTGCTCGGAGGCATCGTTAAAGCCGTCTGATTTAGTAAATCAAATTGGGGCGTGGAAAACCATGGGCATCCGTCCTCAAGACGCCGGGCGGGTTGCAGAAAACGACAAACAGCATTTGGCTGCCGTTGCGTATCGGCATTATCAAGATGCGTTGAAGGCCTCCGGAGCCGTTGATTTCGACGATATGCTCTTGATTACCGAAGACCTGTTCAACAGCTTTCCGCAAGTAGCGCAGGCGGAAGCCTCTCGTTTCGATCATATTTTAGTAGATGAATATCAGGACACCAATCAAAGTCAATATAAAATCGTAAAGACGCTGGCTCAATGGCATAGAAATCTTTGCGTTGTGGGCGATGACGACCAGTCTATTTACGCCTGGCGAGGAGCGGAGGTTACGCATATTCTGCGGTTTAAGCAGGATTGGCCCGATGCGAAAGTTGTTCAGCTGATTACCAATTATCGATCTACAGACGAGATTATCGCGTGGTCTAATCGCCTGATTGCTTTTAATCGGGTTCGACATGAAAAGATATTAAAAGCGACCAAGCACGGAGAGGCGCCGCGGATTTTGCAATTGGAAGATGGCGAACGCGAGGCGGAACAGGTGGTTCGAGAAATTAAAATCGGAATCGCTCAAGGAAAAAGACCTTCCGATTTCGCCGTTTTATTTCGTACCAACGAGCAACCGCGGTCGTTTGAAACCGAGTTCAGACGTCAGCATGTTCCCTACGTGCTTATTGGCGGGCAGTCGTTCTTTGATAAAAAAGAAGTACGCGATATATTAGCCTATCTAAAAACGATCGTCGTGCCCAAAGACGAAATATCGCTGTTGCGAATTATTAATACTCCCGCTCGCGGAATCGGTCAGCAAACCGTAACTCAAATTATGGAGCATGCGGTGGCCAATAAAATTCCGATTGGTGAATTTTTATCCCGCAGCGGTCAGACACTCAATCTGAAGCCGACTACCGTTAGGGCGATTGAGGGATTTCATAATACGTTAATCGGTTTGAGAAAAACGGCGCGGGAAATGCCTTTGGTCGATTTCATTCCGTACCTGTTGGAGAAGGTTCAATACCGTTCGGAAATAAATCGCTTATACGATAAACCTGGAGATCAAGAGGTTCATTGGAACTCTGTTCAGGATTTGGTTAATGCCGCCGGAGCGTATCAAAAACGCTGTGCGGAAAACAACAATAAGCCTTCGATGTATGAATTTGTTCAGGAACTTACTTTGTCCGATTGGTCAACCGCAGGAGATAACAAAGAAGAAAAACTGGCTGGTAACAACGTAACTTTAATGACCCTTCACGCGGCCAAGGGGCTGGAATTTCAGGAAGTTTATATCGTTGGGATGGAGGAAGGATTCTTACCGCATCGCCGTTCGATTGAAACGTATGTTGAGAAGGATATCGACGAAGAGAGGCGTTTATGCTACGTTGGTTTTACTCGAGCGCAGCGGAAACTGACGCTTACTTTTGCTTTAACGCGCATGAAATGGGGTAAGCAGCGGGATACAATTCCCAGTCGATTTCTTTACGAGGCAACCGGTCAATCGGAAAATCCCAATTACTACGCGGCGAAAAGCGGTCGTCCTCCGAAGAAGGGATAAACTTTGAGTGGAGAACGGGGATACACGTACCGGTTCCCCAAAAAATCCGCTTGAGACGGCGATTGAGACGGGGCAGGCGGTTGGGCTACCGCCGGTTACCGAAAATTTGATTGGCGTTTTACGGAGAAAACAAGAAGGGTTGACGGACTTTTGTTGTTCCGAAAAATCAGACCGCCATAGACCGTTGTAAGGAAAGTCAGACGGCTTTAGATTTAGTAAACCATGTCAATAGGAGGGAACTATGAAATATCCGTTACTTGATAAAGATAACACGCTATACGAACCCTGTCTCGGGAAATGCTTAGTATGCGGAGCGAATTTGCGGGAAACCGGTTTTGTCTGGTTGATGGGACAGTGCGACTTACGCACCAAAAGAGATTCTACCGCAAAGATACAACCAAGGTTTCATTGGTCATTCGAAGTCAACATGGGCTTTCATGGTTGTCACGGCGCGGAAAACGAAGGATGCTTACGAAAAGATCGCTATGTTTATGTTCCGATTACTCTTGTTTCGGATTTTCGCGATTGTAATATTGAACTCCAGTTTTGCAGTACGCAATGCGCTAGAAAATGGTTCAATGAATTGATGGACGACCTGGACAAAGCGGTAGAAAATGCGATTGAAGAAGATGAACCGTCAGATGAATAAATGCTGTTGATATATTTTGGAGGTTACCATAACCAAAGCGGTATATGGGTTCCATTTGAAATTTTCCGGCTTGTATTACTGTAAAACCGCCATTTCATTTCGCCTTAATCGATAAAATGGAAAGCATTTATTTGTATTGAGGTGAAATCAAAACGACGTCAAGAGGAAAAATCATGTAGTCAAAGTATATTACTCCTACGCGGGTTCATAAATCGGCGACATATCGCATGGTTATACAAGAAAACAAAAAATATCAGGATTAGACAGAATCTTTCTATCGTAGGCTTCAATAGCTTATCGACGGACTTTTGTTGTTCTGAAAAGTCAGACCGCCAGACCGCCATAGTATCAAATAAATGTACAAATGTGTATTAGTCTGTTATGCTTTTATACAAAAAGGGCAGCCAGGCAAGCGGTAATCAAAGCGGCAAGCGTTCCGCTGATTAAAGACGGAATCGCAAGGCGGGCGATTTCCGCTCGGCGTGTAGGAACAATAGATCCTAGTCCGCCGATCATAATGGCTAACGACCCGAAATTGGCAAAGCCGCATAACGCATAAGACATGATAATTCGAGATTTCTCCGAAAGATTCGCTACATTTGACGCATCTGCCATGTGCATATAGGCTATAAATTCGTTCAGTACAGTCTTTTCTCCCAATAACTGTCCGGCGAAATGGCATTGATTCCACGGAATACCCAGCAACCAGGCGAACGGGGCAAAACACCAACCGAAAATCCGTTCTATCGTCAGAGGCGTTCCGTTTATATTGCCTATAAATCCGAACAGTAAATTGACAAAAGCGATTAACGCAGTTAAGGCGATTAGCATAGCCATTACATTCAAGGCCAAGGTTAATCCCTCTCCCGCTCCTCGACAAATCGCGTCTAATAAATTCGCGTCTGAATTTTCGGTTTCGACATTAAAAGAAGAATTCGATTGAACTTGCTGCGTTTCCGGGACGATTATTTTAGCAATGATAATCGAAGTGAAGACCGATAAAATGGAGGCGATCAGTAAATGCCCCGGCGAGGTTCCTGCCTGCTTGAGAAATCCGCTATAGACAACCATCACGCCGCCGGCAATTGACGCCATGCCCGCCGTCATCATTAAAAAAAGCTGTGATCGGCTGAAAGTCTTCAAATACGGCTTAACCGCAAAGGGCGATTCTACCATTCCTAACGCGATGTTGGCTACGGCAATAAGAGCTTCCGCGCCGGAAATACCCGTTATCCGAGTGAGAAAAAACGCAAGTAACTGAATTATGCGCTGAATAATTCCCATGTAGAATAACGCGGCGGTTAAAGCGCCGATAAAAATCAGCGAGGGTAAAAAGGTGAGTCCGGGACAAATTAAATCGGAATTTTCCAGCAACTTCGCGTTAAAAATGGATTTTGCTCCCGTACTAGCGCAGTTGATAAATGCCAACAGTCCCGCGCCGCTGGTCTGCTTAAACTGCTCTCCAAAAGACGTTCCTAACAACAAATAGGCGGTTACGAACAACAAAATCAGTCCCGATACAATCGGTCGCAGGGATATTTCCGACTTCTTTTCGGAAATCAGCCACGCTATAAACAGAAAAACGACTAATCCTAAAACGGGAATTAAATTTGGCATAATATTTTATACTATAACTACTTGAATTTCCCTCTCGACGTCGTTTTGATTTCGCCCAATAAGTTGAGCTAAATCCTTGCTTTGCCGATCAGGGCGAAATGAAACGACTGGTTTATGAAAATATAAACCGGAAAAACTCAAGTGGAAGCAGTATACTTGTAGGGGACTTCTATATTTATTGCAGCAATTCGACTGCTATCTTATCCGTTGTATATATTGACTGTATTATATATACCATCGGTTATACTATCACGACGCGATTTTTCCCCTCAACATCGTTTTGATTTCTGCGGCAGCAAGAAAAAACTCGCTATTTTACTGATTCGGACGAAATAAACCGATTGGAACTCGGGCGAGGGGGGAATTAACCGGAATACCTCAACGGAACCGGAGATTCTCTGATGATTGTAGAAAAAAATTTGTCCTGCGTCAAGACGAATTATACTGAAAAATCCGAAAGATTTCCTGAAAAACGCAGAAATCAATAAAACCGCGTAATTTTATTTTCCCCCCCCTTGTAAAAATGGAGAATAAGTTATAATGACTTCTTACTTTGATACAGCAACCTGTATCGGGTGGAGGGAGTGTAGCTCAGTTGGTAGAGCAAAGCACTTTTAATGCTTAGGTCTCGGGTTCGAGCCCCGACACTCTCAAATTTAATTTATCCCTTTTGTACTTCACCGTGCAAAAGGGTTTTTTATTGGATTTATCATTTCGCTAATTCTCTATGTCGGCATGGAAATTGGCGATTATTCCGAGCTGACAAGCAGGTCGTCCCGCAGAACGACGGAAAATATCTGAATTAACCCCGGTGCAATAAGAGTAAAGTACAATAAAATTCCAGTGCAATAAGATTCCTGTCTGAAATTAAAGTCTGAAATTACAGTCCAAAACTCTGAAGTCCAAGGCGATATTCAATGGGAAATCGAGTGAAAAGCGCACGTCTGAATCCCCGATTTATTTTATTTGATTCCCGATTTATTGAATTATCTATGCAATATTACGGTCTGAGATGATTATTTGTAAAGTTTTCGGGTTATTTCAATAAAAATTTGAAGTTTTTTCCAATATTAGGCTAAATATGCCTTTACGGAATTGATATTAAGTCGTATAATACAATAATTCGGAGGATTTAGAATTTTACAAGATTAATTAGATAAAATGTCAAAAGCAAAAAAAGAACGAACAGGACTTTGGTTAATTGGTGCACGAGGCGGTGTCGCTTCGACAGCGATTCTGGGTTTGTCTGCATTGCAGTCCGGTAAAACGGAAACAATCGGTTTAGTAACCGAAAATGCCGATTTCCATGGAGTACAATTCCCCAGTTGGTCAGACTTTTTCGTTGGCGGCTGCGAAATTCGCCAAGGCTCGATTTACGAATCGGTTGCAACCTTGGGCGGAATCCACCCCGCCATTCGTTCTGATTTAATCCAATCTTGCAAACGTGATTTGGCAGCTATCGATAGCCGTTTGGTTCCCGGAACTACCCGGGGAAGCGGTGAAATAATCACAGGTTTGGCAGATATGCCTATTCCAAGCGAACCGACCTGCGGCGCAACGGTAGAACGAGTTCAAAGTCAAATGTCAGATTTTGTAAAAGCGAATAATCTGACTCATTTAATTGTAGTCAATCTTTCTTCAACCGAACCGGCGAACAATGTTGTCAGTTCTCTGTTGGAAAGCTATGGTGATAACCGTTCGGAGTTGCTTCGCGGCTGGAATAAGGCGTTAAATCGCAAATGTTCTCTTTCCTCAGAATTTAGTTTGCCCGCCAGTTCATTATACGGATATTCCGCAATGAGTTTGGGCTATACGTTTATCAATTTCACGCCTTCTTCGGGAGTTCCGATTCCTTTGGGAGACGCCTGGAGCGAACAATACGGTTCCGCTTACATGGGCTTTGACGGTAAAACCGGTGAAACTTTAATGAAAAGCGTTTTAGCTCCTATGTTCAAAGATCGAAACTTAAACGTGATGAGCTGGGTAGGGCACAATATTTTCGGTAATCTCGATGGAGTGGTGTTGAACGATCCGTCCAACAAGGCAACGAAAATTGCCAGTAAAGACCGCCTTTTAGGTGAAATATTAGGGTATCGTCCTCAAACGCTGGTATCAATCGAGTATATTCAAAGTTTGGGAGATTGGAAAACCGCCTGGGATCATATTCATTTCCAGGGATTCTTGGGTACGCCCATGACGCTTCAATTTACGTGGGAGGGCTGCGATTCCATACTAGCCGCCCCGTTGGTTTTAGACTTGGCACGGCTAGCAGAAACCGCTCGCCGCCGAGGGCAAATCGGAAGATTGGATTTCCTCGCCTCCTTTTTCAAAAGTCCGCAGGGGGCTTCAACGCACGAGTTTGCAAAGCAATATATTACCCTGTACGACTGGATTATGAATCAATAACAAAACAAAATGAGTCCAAAAGTATCAGACAAAAAAGATGACGGCGTGAAAACAACCTCACGTCGTCCCAAACCGGTTAAAGAAACGCCGGTTCCCTCTCCTATTCCCCGTTATAATCCGTCTATTTTAGACGCAAAACGGCCTGACGTTCCACCGCCCCCGGTTGGATATATGATCAATGACGACGAAGAAGACGACGGCTTGGATAATCTCTGGGATTTCGATTCCGAAGATATGCAGCAAACTATCGCCGACCGTCCTTCTGGACGGAGCAAGTCGGGCAATAGCAGACGCAATTCCCGTTCTGCCAATTCCGACGATTCCGCTCGCTCAGATAAACGCGACAATCGAAAGCCAAAAGAAGACCGTAAAAACCGTGAAGACCGCAAGCCGCGTGAAGAACGTCAACCGCGGGACGACCGCAAGACCCGTGAAGAACGTCAACCCCGAGAAGAACGTCAACCCCGAGAAGAACGTCAACCCCGAG
>CAYZMZ010000002.1:18166-21473 GCA_964479655.1 uncultured Planctomycetaceae bacterium | reverse complement strand
GAGAAGAACGTCAACCCCGAGAAGAACGTCAACCCCGAGAAGAACGTCAACCCCGAGAAGAACGTCAACCCCGGGAAGAGCGTCAACCTCGAGAAGAACGAAAGCCGCGCAACAGCAATCAAGTGCGTGATAATCAAGCTGAACGGGAGAACGCTTCAAAGGGAAATAAAAAGAGAATCGACAAATCACAGGTCGAAAAGTCACGCGATGATTCTTCTGAAGTTGAATCGGTAAAACCCCGTAAATCCCGTGATAACGCCGGTTTGGAAAGCAAAAAAAGTGCTCTTCCAGAACCGTCTGTTGCGGTGACGGCTGACGCTGTTTCTGAAGGAACCAGCTTGCTGGATGAAATCAAGCGAAAAGTTAAGCAGGAATTGATAGCTGAATTGCGTCGAGAACTCCAAGAAGAACTGCGCGAAGAACTTAAGCAGGAACTCGGACTATCGTCGGCAAAGAAAAATGCTAAATCCTCGCAGAACAATTCCGAATCGGCTCCAGCTGAAACGACGGCGGAGAATCGAACGGAATCCAGTCGTCAAAATAAATCCCGCGACAATCGGAATCGTTCGGCAGATACGGAAAAAAAAACGACATCTCCCGCTCAAGCCGAGGGAATAGAACCCCCAACCGTTAAAAAAAAAGCGGTTTTAGAAGAAGATAGGAATAATAGCGAAAATACAGAAATCGTCGAACTGGTTGATGCCAATCAGAAAAAGCAGGGAAAGTTCAAAAAAATCCCCATTACGACGATTTCCGCTGTTGTGCCCAAAGAGCCGGTTGAGCTAGAATCGGCTCGTTCTGTCGATTCCCAATCGGAAACGGCTGAAATTGCCGCGCCGATTCAGAAGAAATCGTCTGAAATCATTCAAAAGTCGGTTGTACCCGAATTGAGTACATCCGAATCGGTTGCAGAGGATTTTTCGCGAAAAGAGAGTTCTTCTTCGGAAGAATCGACTCAGGAAACTCCCGCAAAGAAGCAGAATCCGAAAAAAGAGACGAAAAAGTCGAAAAAATCGACTTCGGCAAAAGAACCTAAATCTAAACAAGATTCTACCGGTAAACAGGAAGTCGCCGATAAACAGAGTTCTGCAAATAAACAGGAATCTACTGCTAAACAAGAATCTCCGGCAGACGCCAAAGCCTGGGCGGATAGCAAATTCCATCAGTTTAATCTCAAGCCTGAAATTATGCGGGCACTGCATGAGTTTGATTATCTTGAACCGACGCCGATTCAGCAAGGGGTAATCCCTATTGCGGATTCGGGCAAAGACGTGATGGGACAAGCGCAAACCGGAACCGGTAAAACAGCGGCGTTTGCTTTGCCGATCCTGCAAAATACGGAGTTTGACGAAAATCAATTTGCGCCTCGAGCGTTGATTCTGGTACCGACGCGGGAATTAGCCGTTCAAGTACGAGATGAAATAAAACGGCTGGGTAAATATACCGGTTTAACAATAGCCGCCTTTTACGGCGGGGCACCGATTCAAAAGCAAATGCTTCAACTGTCAGACGGCGTAGACGTAGCCGTCGGAACTCCCGGACGAGTAATCGACCTGTTTACCCGACGTTCGCTGGATTTGTCGCATTTGAAATTTGTTGTTCTCGACGAAGCCGATCGAATGCTGGATATTGGTTTCAGACCCGATATCGAAAAGATTCTCCGCCGTTGTCCTGATAGTCGGCAGACGTTGTTACTTTCCGCAACAATTCCATCTCAAGTAGATGCTTTGGCACGGCATTATATGACCAATCCGGAAAAACTGGATTTTTCGCCCAAGAATTTATCGGTGGATACAATTGAACAGTTCTATTTTTCGGTAGTTCCCGAAAAGAAAGTCGAACTTTTGAAAAAATTGCTCGAAAGGGAACAGCCGCACCAAGCGATTATTTTTTGTCGAACGAAGAAACGAACCGAACAGCTTACCAATTTGGTGAAAAGATGGTTTCCTGACGCAGACGGAATGCACGGCGATTTGGATCAGGGCAAGCGATTACGAATTATCAGTAAATTCCGCGAGGGAAAAATCCGAATCCTGGTTGCAACCGATGTTGTAGGACGAGGCTTGGATATTTCCGGTATTTCGCATATTATCAACTACGATATTCCTCAATTTTGCGATGATTACGTCCACCGAGTTGGGCGAACCGGACGAATGGGGCATGAAGGCGTAGCCTATACATTTGTTACGGCAGAAGAGGGCGTTGAATTAACGCGTATAGAAATGCGGATCAACCGACTGCTTAAACGGGATGAAATTCCCGGCTTCGTCGCCTTTACTCCGCCGGTTCCTTCGGTTATTCCGGCGGAAAGCGATAAGTTTCACGCAGACGATGCGCACGTATCGGAAGAAGCACCCAAGCCGGTTTTCGGTAAGCCCACCCGTCGTATCCGCAGAGCGTTATAGTTGCTATACGGGAAAATCCAAACGGATTAATACGTATACAAAAGAAAATGTTTTAATAAAAGAAAACCCCTAAAACGGGGTTAGGACGGTAGCAAACTCCCTTTATGAAAGCGGGAGCAAGCTGAGCGCACTCCAGACGAAATCGGCGGAACGCAGAGCGGAGAATTGGACTTGCGCGTATTAGTCTTTTAAGCCCATCGCCTGGAGACAGGCTTGCGTGGCAGGTTGATCACAGTAAACATTTTGATAGCGGGCGGCGAAACGAGCGCACCATTTTTTGGTTCGTTCGGTCGTTTCCCGGAATTTGCGCTGGAAATATTTTAACTGTCCTTCTGTAATTGTAATATCCCAGCTAAGTCCTGTTTCGGCATCGGAAATAGTAACATCGCCAAATAATCCGACCCCGCGTTCATGATCCGAATATAGCCGTTCAACCCGAGGCAGGTAACCCGCCTGGTGCAGCAAACTCAGACCGGGAAGAAATGAATCGTCGTACATGTCTGTAAATATGATTACTACGCCTTTATGTTTATCAACCTGAATGAGTTTTTCCGCCGCCGTTAAAAACGACGTTTTCTTTTTCGAGGGTAATTCTACCATTTGCTGATAGAACTTCATGCCTAATCCGATTTCGTTTACCGCCCCCATCGCCCGTTCCATCGGAATAAACTGGTCGTCGTAGGCGTAAAAATTGACCTGTTGATTTCGTCGTAATGCCGAATAGCCTAAAATCGCAGCCAGTCGAACCGCCATATCCAGCTTGGTAGAAACAGACCGAGGCGGTACCAATCGCATGCTTTCTGACTTGTCTACCATAATATGACAAAATTGCCGAGCGGAGGATTTGTATTCCCGAACGATTAATTCGTCCAGCCGGGCACAATAACCCCAATCGACGGTAT
>CAYZMZ010000002.1:17172-18156 GCA_964479655.1 uncultured Planctomycetaceae bacterium | reverse complement strand
AATCCCGATAGCCGGAAATTTCCGTTCCGCCCGCTAAATTGCGCTTGGGCGGTTGATAGAGAATATCCCCCATTCGAGAGCCTGGAGCGCAGGCGGCGTAAACCGATTCCGCCATTTTAGCGCATAAAAGCATTTGCCGTTCAAAACTGGAATCAAATAACGGGATTCGGGAAAGCGGTTGTTGACTATTCATTTGTATAAAATCAGGTTTGAATGTAATTTCGATAAATTTCGTCTACCGTACCCCCATTTGGGTCTCCGGTATAAACCAGTACCAGGTATCGCAGTCGGATTCCTTGTCCCGCCCGTAAATTCCAAGGTTTGGTTAAAAACGGAATATTGGTCGGAGACATGTACCCGTCTTCGGTAGTATTCCAAGGACTAACCCCCCACGGATTAGCAGGATGGGACATCACCGCGATACCTTCTGTTATGCTCGGTTTGCTTTCTCCCCAGCAGGTAAGCCAGTTGGCTCGGCGTCCGTAGGTTTGCCCGGCGGAAAAAACGCCGTTTGAGTTCATCATTTGTCCGCCGCCGGCGGGAGATAACGGGGCGGAAGTTTGAACGCCAAACAGACATTGTCTATTTGCGGATATTTGTACATCGTTGACGGCAAACCAGTTAATTGTAACGTAAATTCCGTATTTTTGGGGATCGAAAAATACAACGCGGAATCGACGCCGGTCTGTCATCTGAACACGAGTCGCTGGGGAAACCCAATCGCAGGAATCTTCAAATACGAATTGAACGCTGCGAAAGCGGGGCGAAACGTCCGATAGGTTTCCGCCGACATCCGATAACCCAATCCATTTTAATCCATTTGATCGAATTTGTCCATCGGTTTGCCCCGATTTTTTCAAAAAATTTGCCGTATAATTTATTCCGCTGATTTCATCGCATACAAAAGCCGCAGCAGCGGAGACATTTATCGGGGAAAGCGGTACCAAAGAAGTGGGTCCGGTTAAACGCGTAAAGCAGGGAAAC
>CAYZMZ010000002.1:10319-17162 GCA_964479655.1 uncultured Planctomycetaceae bacterium | reverse complement strand
AACGGATTCTGCTTTTTTGGGCGTTTTTTCGCCCTCTTCCCCTTTTTCGGTAGTTACGTAGGATAAAATGGGACGGTTATTCCGAAGAAAAAGGGCGGAATTCGATTTAAACAGGCACGAAATATTATCGATCGTAAATTTTCGCTGTCCTTCAGGTACGGACGACGTTTGGGCAAACAGTTTCGCATGTCCTGCCGTCAGAGCGGCAACAGCTCCGGCTGTTAAAAAAGTTCTTCTATTCATATAAATGTCCTTTCTATGCTAAAATTATTATAGATTGAGGGGAAAGACCGGAAAAAATACCCGTTTTACCAAATATTTACCATAGTTTAACAAAAAACCTCTTTATTATTAAGGATTAGCGGGTATAATAGGATAGGGTGTCGGATGGTCGGAATTTTATACTATGACCACGTATTACAATTATACGGTAGTTATACTATGACTAATTGATTTTTTCTATCGACGTCGTTTTGATTTCGCCGCAATACAAATAAAAACTTCCCCTTTTACTGTTAAGGCAAAATGAAACGACTGGGGTTTGCTATTCAAACTGGGAAAAGTCAAGTGGAACCAGTATACATAGAAGGGTATTGTTTTAGACAATTATGTTTGATAAAATAATAGTACAAGTGTAATCGTCGTTATATATGAATACTCCCAGGTACACGGAAAACAAATAATTGTTGGAGCTGAAGATAAATATGGCAGAAAATAAAATAACCTTCGGAAAAATAATAGGAACGGGATCGTCCCTGTTGATTTTAGCGGTAATCGCGTTTATTTTAGTAACTCAAATGAAAAAAGCCCGGGAAAAGGAGGTATTATCTCAGCCAACCGCTCCGATAGTCAGAACGTTTACCGTCGGTACAACGTCTCCGGTCGATATTCGCACGTTTCCGGGCTTCGCCAAGGAATCGCAGCGAACCAAGGCGGCGTTTCGCGTGGCAGGGCCGCTTTGCGAACTGAACGCGACTTTGGGCAGCAGCGTAAAACAAGGCGATGTTTTGGCAAAAATAGACCCGCGCGATTTTGAGTTGGCGGTTTCCCGTCTTAATTCCAGTCTTGCCGAGGCCAACGCGATGTATTCAGCCATGAAAACCGGAGCGCGAACGGAAGACGTGGCGGCGTTAAAATCGCAACTGACAGCCGCTCAGTCAGCAGAGCAAACGGCTAAAATTCAGTTCGGACGAATGCAGAACTTGCTGGAATCTCAAACGGCGTCTAAAGCCCAGTTTGATAAAGCAAAAATGGATTATGATGTAGCCAAAGGGGCGAGAGAGGCGTTGGAACAACAGCTCGAAAAGGCGACTTCAGGAGCCAGACCGGAAGAAATCGCCGCCATGGAAGCCAAAATTGCCGGAATAAAAACCAGCTTGCAGACTGCCGTCAACGCGCTGAACGATTCTACCTTAAAAGCGCCGTTCGATGGTTTTATCGTACAAAAATTCGTGGAAAATCACGAAATTGTGGCTCCAGGGCAGTCGATTGTAGAATTATCCGATGCTCGACAAATTGAGGTTTCTATAAGTATTCCGGAAGATATTCTGGTTCGCGAACCCGATTTTTTGCAGGATAAATTTACCTGTTCTTTTGAAGCGTTTCCCGGTCGAGAGTTTCCTGCGTCAATTAAAGAAATTGGACAGTCAATTCAAATCGGCAGACAATCGTATCCGATGACCTTGATTGTAAAATTACCGTCTAAAGATGCGCCGGACGCGGTTTCCGTTCGTCCTAACATGGCAGCCAAAGTCAATTTGGTATTAAAACGAATTAGTCCGTATTATATGATTCCGCAAACCTGCTTGATTGCTCCCGGCTCGGTGGGAAAAGCAAGCGATAAATCCGCCGGAGAATCATCGGACAAAGCGAGTTCCGCCGAAGTACTCGTCTACGACCCGGACAATTCCGTTGTTAAGGCGGCTGAAATCACGTTTAATAAAATTTTACCCAGCGGCGTCGAGGTAATTTCCGGCGTTAAACCGGGTGATAAAATTGTTGCTGCCGGAGCTAGCCTTTTGGAAAACGGTCAGAAGGTTCAACTTGAAATGAACTCCAACAATACGGCGGAGAAATAAAAAACCATGCTTCCAGAATACGCAATAAATCACAGAAAAGTCGTATTGTTCTGTGTGTTTTTGATTATAATCGGCGGAATTTACTCCTATTTTTCAATGGGCAGGTTGGAAGACCCCGAGTTTTCTATTAAAACCGCTGTTGTTGCTACCATATATCCCGGAGCGAGCGCTCAGCAGGTACAAGAGGAAGTTACGGACAAGGTGGAGCGGGCGATCCAAAAATTGCAGCAGTTACGCCATTTACGTTCTATTTCGCAGCCTGGCATGTCGATTATTTTTGTCGACGTTCAGCAAAGCACCAAATCCAAGCAGTTACCGCAGATTTGGCAGACTTTACGCAATAAAGTATCGACCTGCAAACGGGAACTGCCGGTCGAGGCGTTGCCTCCGATTGTTATCGACGATTTTGGCGACGTTTACGGAATCGTATTGGCGTTGTCTTCCCGCGATTATTCTCCTGCCGAACTGCGCGACAGAGCCAAGCAGCTTCAAAAAGAGCTTCAGTTGGTTAATCAAGTGGGACGCGTCGAACTATGGGGTGTACAAAAAGAGATAATAGAAATCGAGCTGTCCAGAGCTAAAATGGCGGAACTGGCGGTTCCGCCGGCCGCTTTGATTTTGGCGTTGCAAAGTCAAAACGCGAAAGTCGCCTCGGGAGAAATGACGGTCGATAGTCAGCGGATTCGTATCGCTCCTAACGGCGTGTTTTCCTCTTTGGAAGAAATCGAAGATTTGATTCTGCCGGATTCCGCCGAAACATTTATCGCCAATCAGGCGGCGACGCTGGTAAAGCAGCCGCAACTGGCGGGATTGGCAGCTGCTCTGGCGAGCAATAACAAAGCGGGCAGTAAACAAATTCGCCTGAAAGACGTTGCAACCGTCAAACGCGTTTACGCCGATCCGGCAGATGAAATTCTGCGGGTAAACGGAATTCCCTCCGTTGCGCTGGCTATTTCTCCCGTTCCTCAAGGAAACGTAATAGAAATGGGAGATGCCGTTAAAAAACGTGCCGACGAAATTCTGAAAACCTTTCCGATCGGTTTTCAACTTCAGACTATTTCCTATCAGCCGGACAACGTTAAAATATCAATTCACGCCTTCATGAAAAATTTGTATGAAGCGGTAATTATTGTAACGCTGGTTGTTATGATTGCCATGGGATGGCGAAGCGGATTGCTGATTACCAGCAGTTTATTGGTCGTAATTTTAGGAACAATGTGTATTATTTTCCCGTTGGGCATGACGCTTCACCGTGTATCTCTGGGGGCGTTTATTGTAGCCTTGGGAATTTTGGTGGACGACGCGGTGGTTGTCGGCGATTTAATTTTGGTCAGAATGCAGCAAGGTATGGAACGAAAACAGGCCTGTGTAGAGGGAGCCAGACGCGTTTCGCATTTATTGCTCGGCGCGACGATTGTCGGTTTTATCGCCTTTTTACCCGTCTATTTAGCGCAAGACGATGCGGGCGAATACTGTCGGGACTTGTTTTTGGTGCTGACTATTTCGCTAACCATTTCGTGGCTGGTGGCGATGCTGCAAACTCCTGTTGTTTACTATATGTTTGTTCATGAAAGCCCCAAAGACGGAAAAGCCGTCAATCCGCATGGAGGTCCGGTGTATAAATTATACCGTCGATTGCTGGAATGGGTGCTTCATCATAAAACAATCAGTCTGGCCGGTGTTGCGATGCTGCTGGCGTTAGCCATGGTAGAATTTAGACATGTTGAACAAATATTCTTTCCGCGGGCAACCCGAACTCAATTTGTAATCGATTACTGGCTTCCGGAAGGAACGTCAATCAATAAAACGTCGGCAGACGCTAAAATAATCGAACAGTACCTTCAGCAACAGCCCGGCGTAGTAAACGTTGCGACGTTTGTCGGCGGCGGTCCGCCCCGATTCTATCTGCCGTACGAGCCGGAGTTGGCTAATTCCTCGTACGCTCAATTTATACTCAACGTAAACTCAATAAAAGACGTAGATGCGTTGGTTAAACCGACCGGAGACTGGGTTGCCCAGAATTTTCCGCAGGCATTTAGCCGTGCTCAACGGTTCAGTATGGGACCGACTACCAAATACGAGGTAGAACTTCGTATCCGCGGTCCGGAGGAAACCGAGCTGAGGCGATTGGGCGAACAGGTAGAATCGATAATCCGACAGAATCCTCATACCAACGCGCCGCAGCCTGACTGGCGGCAGCCTACGTTGGCTTGGGCACCGGATTACTCGCAATCTCGCGGTTCTCGAGCCGGCGTTTCCCGCGCTGAAATGGAGCTGGCGTTGAGATGGGCGTCGTCCGGAATTCCCGCCGGGCAATTTGCCGACGGCGATAATATTCTCCCGATTTACTTCCGAGGAAATCTGGAAGAAAGAAACGATCTTGCCAATTTGGATACGCTTCCGGTTTGGGGGCATGCGCAAGAATCCGTCCCGCTGGGACAAATTACGTCCAACAATAAATACGTTTGGGAAGAACATCAAATCCATAGAAGAGATCGCGTTCCGACGCTTACTATTGGAGTCGATCCGAAGGGAATTCAATGGACGACGCTGGTTCGTGAACTCAAACCCGAAATCGAAAAAATTCAGCTTCCCGCTGGATATACCATCGATTGGGGCGGTCAGTACGAAAAATCGCGCGATGCCCAAGACGAAATGCTTAGCAAGGAACCTATTGCGCTGATAATTATGGCGGTTATTGTCGTTGCTTTGTTTAACGGCATGCGGCAGCCGATTATTATTGCTATTACCTTTCCTTTAGCTTTGATTGGAATTACCTTGGGATTGTTGCTGTTCCAAAAGCCGTTTGGTTTTATGGCCTTGGTCGGCGCGATGAGTTTATTAGGTATGATGGTCCGAAACGGGGTCGTTTTAATGGATCAAATAGATGAAGAACTCAAAAAGGGCGATTCTCCATATCATGCTATTGTCGATGCGGCGGTAGAAAGAATGCGTCCGGTTAGCGTTGCGGCTATGACGGTTATCGTCGGTATGATTCCGTTACTTCAAGACCCGCTGTTCGATTCGATGGCAACCGCAATTATGTTCGGACTGATTATCGCGACGTTCCTGACCTTGTTTGTCGTTCCCGTATTTTACATGGTATTTTTCCGTGTTCAACTTCCTGAACAGGAAGCAACGTAAGGAATCCCGTTTATTCCCTGAATCGGGGCGGTTCGTTTGGAGTTACCACCGGTTTTCATCGGTTAGAGTAATTTCAACTGATTGTACTTTCAACGGGTTATCGTAGTTATCGCCGGTTTCCGAAAAAGACCGGCGGTAATACGAAGCGGCAAATTCCGTGCGACAACGCGGTTCCGCAGACCGCGTCCGGCGAAATCCTGTTCGGAGAAATTTTGTCCGTCGTAAATATCGCCCCGGCAATTACGTTTTTTGTCAATTCCCGTGCGGGGGCAAAAATATTTATTCAATATCAAAATTGTTTTAATAATCCTAAATCTTGTCAATTGACGGAATTTCTTGCCATCTGAATCTAAAGAAAAATTCTCTAATATAACTGAAAAATTAGATAAAACAAGCTATTTTAATACCATAACAGTCAGTCTGTTTTGACAGAATTATATCTTTTTGGGAGAAAAGAAAAATAATAATCAAAATGCGGGGAAATTTAGTGGGGGGTCTGCTTGTAAGAAATGCAAAAAGCGGGTATATTATAAGGAAGTTTTTTAGCCTGACAGAGTGAGCAGAAGCTGGAGTCGTTTTCCGGTTTGGAGAACGTGCAAGGGGGTTGTGCACACTTTACCGGGTTGTTTGTCGTATTACACGGCGTTTTTAACAGGAAATAATCGTACTATGGATACTGCGGAGCTTTTGCGAATTGTCGATTCGATTCATCGCGAGAAAAAGATCGATAAAGATATTATTATAGCTAGTATAGAAGCCGGTTTGCTTACAGCAGCGAAAAAGTATTACGGTGAAGAATACGATATTCAGGTTCATATTGACAGGGTTACCGGTCAGGTTTCCGGCTCACGAAACGGAGTTGAGATGCCGGCTGAAGAAATATCCAAGCGAATTGGCGCTCAAACGGCCAAGCAAATTATGATTCAAAAAATCCGCGAAGCAGAACGCGATGCAATTTTTGATGAATATAAGTCGCAGATGGATACGATGGTTTCCGTTAAAGTCCATAAAATGGAACGCGGCACGGCTATTATTCCCCTCAGTAATACGGAGGCGATTTTGCCCTCCAGCGAAATGATTCCCAAAGAAGTAATTAAGGCGGGAGATCAAATACGTGCGACAATTTCCGAAGTCCGCAAGCAAGGAACCCGGGTTAGAGTCGTGTTAAGCCGAATCCGATCAATTTTGGTTACCCATTTATTTGAAGAAAATATTCCTGAGATTGCCGAGGGCGTAATTCAAATTAAAGGGGTTAGCCGGGAACCGGGCTATCGGAGTAAAGTGGCTGTAATCAGCGACGATCAGCGAATTGACTGCGTTGGTTCCTGCGTTGGAGTTCGCGGCAATCGAATTAAAGACATTAAAAACGACTTGGCTGGTGAACAAATAGATATTGTTCGCTGGGATAACGACCCGCTTAAACTTATTCCCAATGCGTTGCAGCCGGCGGAAGTTGAGGAAACGATCCTTTGTACGATGCTCGGACGGGCGATTGTTTTGGTTAAGGAAGATCAGCTTTCCTTGGGAATCGGAAAGAAGGGGCAGAACGTTCGTTTGGCTAGTAAATTGTGCGGCTGGGATATAGAAATTATGACCAGCGAAGAGTTGCAGGAAACCTTGG
>CAYZMZ010000002.1:0-10309 GCA_964479655.1 uncultured Planctomycetaceae bacterium | reverse complement strand
CTTTATTTCCTACGATGACCTGTCGATTATTGAGCCAGACGCTCTTAAAGAGATGGGGCATTTAACCGACGAAGAAGCGTTTGCTATTACCGAAGAGGCCGACCGTCGCGCCAATTCGCCGGAAACCTCGTACGTTTCCGCGTCAAATCCAGCGATTTCCGAAGATCAAGCGGAAGAATTGTCTGAGTTGAACGCAGAATCCTCTGAATTAATCGGAGAGAATTTGGATGACCCTGCGGAAAAAGCTGATTCCGCAAACGGTATTGAAGAGAACAGCGATAATACAGAAAATACAGAATCTCAATCCAATGAAAATGATTCCGTATCCAAGTAAAACCAAATTTAATTTTTCCTGCTTTTGCTTTTGCGGGAGCAGGAATCGGGATTTTTTTATAACCTATTTTTTGGACGCCACCCGATGTAACCTTTATCCATAAATTCAGATTGACAGCAATCATTTGGAAGGAATCATCGGACCGTCTGTAGACTTTTACAACGGATTCCCCCGAATTGCGTTTATACAACGCAAGGGTAAGATTCGTTCCTTGAGGAGATGTCGATTGTCCATTAGAATTTATGCGTTAGCCAAAGACCTTGATATAGAGAGCAAAGCCCTGGTAGAAATATGCCAAAAATTGGGTATGAATGTTCGCGGCAGCGCTTTGGCCAGCTTGACCGATGAAGAGATCGAGCGGGTTAAGACCCATCTTGCTCAAATGAAAAAGCCCGCGCCGTCTTTTTCATCTACCCCCGACGTAAACAACGCCCCTGTTACCACGGTTCACCCGATGGATTACGGGAAAGTTCCCGATTTGTCGGTTCGGATGAAGCCTCGGGCTGCAACTCCCGAATCGACGTCTGCGCCTTCCGTTGCGAAAGCATCTCCCGAATCTTCAACAGAACCGATTTCTGTGGAAAAAGCGGCTGAAAAGACGGCAGAAAGCGCGAGCGTAAACGCAGAGAAATCCAACGCGGCTGACGCTTCTGCAAAATCAGAGTCTACAAAACCGGAATCTGTTAAGTCAGAATCTGTACAGTCAGAATCAGGGCAAAGCCAACCCCAAGCGGTTTTATCTGGTCAGGATAAAGACGCAGCGGCAAAAACAACCGAATCAGAAGTCGGCGAAGCCAAGTCTGAATCCGTTCCGAAATCGGAAATACTGGCCGAATCGGCGCAAAATCCAGCGAATCCCGTTTCCCCGGTTTCTCAGCCGTCTCCGGCGTCAGCTACTCCGTCGGAGGATAAAGCGTCGGTTTCGGAAACGTCCGGTGAATCCGCCGTTGCTCCGCCGTCATCGGAACCAGCTCCAACGCATAGCAAGCAGTCTATTGTTATAAACGTAATCAAAAAAGCCGAGGACAGAAAACCGATTGCTCCTGCAGAACCGGTTATCAACAAGACTTCTCAAGCCGAAGAAAAAACGGCGAGCAAAGCCGAACAAAAGCCGCAGACCCCTTCTTCGGTTCAGTCCGAAGCCAAATCCGGTGTTAAGCCGCAATCTGGTGCTAAAACCGAACCTGTGTCCTCCAAACAACCGGCAGCAACTGCTGGACAGACGGGACAGGCAAATCAGACAGGACAGGCTGCCTCTGTTCAGTCTCCGGCTGCTGCAACGCAGTCAACTCCGGCGGCTCCGATTCGGAAACGTTCTATTCCGGTTATCAATGTAATTGGACATCGGGAAGAGCGCAAGAAGTCCGAGCAGCAAAGACCGCAAAACGGCAAGGACGATCGTAACAAGCGGGATAGGAATCTTTCGCCTTTAGGACGTCGTTTGGCTCCCATGCCGGAGGTCAAAAATATTCCGCCTAAAAAGGAAAAGGAACCCGCCGCGCAAAAGCCGGATATAACGCTTTCCATCGATGTTATCCGCGGGGTAAAAAGCGGTAAAGCTCCGCTTGAAAAGCATCTCAAGCAGGCTGAAAACCAACGAATGGAAGAGCAGCAGGCAGAAGCGGATAAGAAGGCGGGTAAAAACAAGCCGAAGAAATCAACCTCTGTTGAAATTGCCGAGGATACTACCGTTAAAAGCAAGTCCAAGCCTAAGCGGGGAGAACCGGCTATGCTGGACCGGGAATCGCGTCAGGTTAAACGTAAACGACAGGGGTCTGGAGTATCCGCTTTGCCGCCCGGAAAGAAGGGGGCAAGCGTTTTGATGGACGACGGGGGAAATGCTTCTACCCGAATTAAACATTTAGTACGTACTGGACAGAATACCGCTGCTCCGCGAAAGAATAAAATTGTGATTACCCTGCCTATTACGGTCCGTTCTTTTTCAGAAGAACTGGGCTTGCCTGCCGGACGGGTGATAGGAAAATTACTTCAATTGGGAACTCCGATGGTAATTACCTCGCCCTTAGATGCTGATATGGCCGAATTGCTCGCTTCCGAATTTTCGCTTGATGTAGAAATTCGTCAGCCGCAATCCCTGGAAGAAAAATTGATAACCGCCGCCGAAGAACAGGTTGATAATCCGGAAGATATGAAACCTCGTCCGCCGGTTATTACCTTCTTGGGGCACGTCGATCACGGCAAGACGTCGCTGCTGGATAAAATTATGGGAATCAACGTCTGTTCGGGCGAAAAAGGCGGTATAACGCAGCATATCAGAGCGTATCAGATTTCCAAACAGGGTAAAAAGATTACCTTTGTCGATACGCCCGGTCACCAAGCGTTTACTGAAATGCGTGCTCGCGGAGCAAACTGTACAGATATAGCGGTTTTGGTTGTTGCGGCTGACGACGGCGTCATGCCTCAAACGGAGGAAGCTATCAGTCACGCCCGCGCGGCTGGGGTTCCGATTGTTGTCGCATTGAACAAAATCGACCTGCCCGGCGTAAATATTCCTAAAGTTATGCAGGAATTGGCGTCCAACGATTTACTGCCCAGCGAATGGGGCGGCGACGTTGAAGTTGTTAAATGCTCTGCAATGACCGGAGAAGGTATAGACGACCTGTTGGATACGTTGCTGACGGTTGCAGAACTCCATGAATTTAAGGCCAATCCCAAACGCGAAGCGATGGGTATTTGCCTGGAATCCCAATTACAGCAAGATCAGGGCGCGGTTGCCAAAGTTCTGGTTCAAAACGGTACTTTGAAAGTAGGCGATGTTGTGGTTTGCGGTTCGTCTTACGGACGCGTTAAATCCATGACAGAAACGCTCCAAACCAGTAAAAAGGTTCAAAAAGCTCTGCCGAGCATGCCGGTTAATCTGTATGGGTTAGACAAGGCTCCCGGCGCAGGCGATAAGTTTTATGTATTAGACGGAATTTCTGATGCGCGTGAAATTGCCGCTCGCAAGGCTGAACAGGAACATCAAAAAGATTTGCTCGGTGCTGCCAGCACGCACGTTACGTTGGAAAATCTGTTCGATAATATGAGTCCAAAAGTCCAAACGCTCAATATTATTTTGCGTACCGATGTTCGCGGTTCAATCGAAGCGATTCGTCAGGAAATCGGCAAGTTGGACAATCCAGAAGTTCAAATCCGAATTCTTCAGGCGATGGTCGGCGGAATTACCGAAGCGGACGTTGCCTTGGCCGATGCCTCGGACGCAATTATTTTCGGTTTTAACGTTGTTCCCGACGAATTAGCCCGCGCTTTAGCCGAACAACGGGGCGTACAGATTCGCCGGTATGATATTATTTATAAGATGACCGATGATTTACGAGCGGCGTTGGAAGGCATGCTTAAACCGGAAGAAAAGCAAACCGATTTAGGACGCGCTGTAGTCCAGCGAAAGTTTGTTATCAGTCATGTTGGTACGATTGCCGGCTGCCGTGTTTTGTCCGGTTCAATCCAACGAAATTCCCGTATTCGTTTAATTCGGGATAACCGTATTATTGGAGATTACGCCGTCGATACCCTCAAGCATGAAAAAGACGATGCCAAAGAAATTTTGCAAGGGCACGAATGCGGTATCAAATTGCAAAATTACAACGATATTAAAGAGGGCGATATTTTCGAGGCGTACAAGATAGAAGAAATATCCAGAAAGTTATAGTAGATACAATATATGTCAAGACGTACAGAAAAAGTTCAGGAAGCCGTCCGGGAAACCGTTGCGATGGCTATCCTGTCTGAAGTTCAGGACCCCCGCGTGAAAAACGTAACGGTTATTTCATGCAAAGTCAGCGGCGATTTGCGCGTAGCCAAGGTAAACGTATCTGTTATGGGAACCGATACGCAACAACAATTATGTTTAAAGGGTTTGCAAAGCTGCGCCGGTTTCCTTCAGACGAAAATTGCTCAGCGTATAAAATCGCGCTATGTTCCCTGTTTGGAATTTGCGCTGGATCAGGGCGTTAAACGCTCTATCGAGGTAAGCCGTATTCTCAAAGAGGTATTACCGCCTAAAGAACAATCCGAATCGCTGGAAGATGAAGAATCTAACTCGGACTTGGAAGCCGAATCAGAATCGGGGTCTAATACAGAATCGGAAACAGATTCTGAAACGGATTCCAATTCTGGAACAGATACTGATTCTGAAACGGATTCCAGTTCCGCAACTCAGCCGGTTAGTCCGACTACGCCGTTGGAAGAATAATTCGCCTTTAACATCGGGAGATAACATACATGACAAATAACGAACGCTCTGCCGTATTAAAACGACTGGTTACAGTCTTAAAGAAGAATTTTTCCGTTGTTTCGCCGGATAACAGCCGAACACCGATGGAGCAGTTGATCTATTCAATCTGCTTGGAAAACGCATCTTTTGAGATTGCGGACGACGTTTACAACGCGTTGTCTCATAATTATTTTGATTGGAACGAGGTTCGCGTTTCCAGCTCCAGAGAATTAGGGGAAACGATGAAAAGTCTGCCCGAGCCGAATCAAACCGGATTGCGGGTTAAGCGGACGTTGCATTATATTTTCGATAAGAAATACGCCTTTGAAATCGATGAAATTCGTAAATTAGGAATTAAAGCCTTCAATGATTATATGGCAAAAATGGAATATGTAACGCCATTTAATTCCGCCTATTTATTGATGGTCGTTTTAGGGCGTCATTCGATTCCTGTTTCCAGCGGAGAATTTGAGGTTTTGGATATTCTCGGTTTACTGGATAACAAAGACCGGGAAAATAATTCCGCTGCGTGGCTGGAGCGAGTTGTCGAAAAGAAGAAAGCCAACGAATTTTTCTGTCTGCTGCATCAGTTAGCGGCTCTGTTTGTAAAGAATCCCTACGGACGAAAGGTTCAAGACCTGTTGCTAACCATTGTACCGGGTTGCAAAGAAAAGTTACCCCGTCGCCGTAAAGACGAAGCGGTTCCCGAAGCCGCTCCGGGAGCAGACAGCGCAAAACCAGCCGATTCGCCGTCTACAGAAAAGACCAAACCAGGCAAGCGCGAAAATGTTTCTGCCGAAAAATCTACGGATACAAAATCGGCGGTAACCAAGAAGGTCCCGTCCAAGCCGTTGGCGAAAAAACTGGCGGAAGTTAAACAGACGACAAAAGATACGGTAAAAGATACGTCGAAAAATGAGCGAAAAACCGAATCCAAGCCTGCCAAAAAAGCTGCCGCCAAACAGACAGCGAGTAAATCCGAAGACGCAAAACCGGCTGGCAAAGCCGTAGAAAAATCAACGGAAAAAACGCCGGGAAAGACGGCTGTAAAAGCAACGTCCAAGACGGCGGGTAAATCCGAAAGCAAAGCTGATAGTAAAGCAGCCGACAAAACCGAACCCAAATCGAGTGCTAAATCTGCTGTTAAAGCGGTCAGTAAAAAGACTTCAGAAAAGGCTCCGGTCAAATCCGCCGCAAAAGCTCCTGCCAAACCCGCTAAATCGACGGTAAAACCAACCGCTAAAAAAGCGGCGGTCAACGTTGAAGCGAAGGCTGCGTCCAAACGTAAACCCCGATAATTTTATTGTAAACAAATTTCCCTTGTTTCCAAGTACGTTTTTTATCTTGCCGGGGAAAGACGTTTTTATACTACGACTACTTGATTTTTTCTATCGACGCCGTTTTGATTTCGACGTCGTAAGAATAAAAACTTCCTTTTTTCCGATTGAGGAGAAATGAAGCGGCTGTTTTACGGTAATAGAAGCCGGAAAATTTCAAGTGGAACCAGTATAAACCAAACGATTTTTGTCGTCCTGCTGTTTGAGATGAGTTAAGTTTGTTGTCGGAACGCGATACAAATTTTCAGGTTATCGAATCAGTACCATGAAATTGATTTTTAAAAACTTCCTGTTAGAGCTAATAATCCTGCCCGCAATTACGCTAAGTTTTTGCGGGACAGAAGTATTATTTTGTCCGATCGTTTTATCGGCTGACGGCAGTTCTTCTCAATCGTCCAGTTCTGATAAGTTACCCGTTGTTGAAAAAACTGGCAAAACCGATGTTTCCAACGATTCTTTTCCCGGTACTTTTGAATGGGATTCTTCAATTGACGTATTATCCAATAAACGAGTTCTTACTCCTGAACAGGAAGATTTGAAGCAGGCTAGAATACTATTTATTACCGCACGCGATATGGAAAAACGCAGCGGACTGTACGAATCTCTTTACGGAAAACGGGAATCAAAAAAATCTTCTAAAACCGCCAATTCGGACAAAGACGGAAAATCCCCAAATAAAGTTGTCTATAGCAAATATCAAAAACGACTTTGGGAATCGCAGGCGTTACAAAATTATCAGCGCGTTGCGCGATTAAATCCGTCGGCGACGGTTTCCGCTCGAATCGTAGAAATGGCGTGTTTGAAAGAACGATATAATCTGGCCAATCGCTACGTTGAACTCATGTTTGCGCAAAATCAGCCGGTAAGTAAAATCGACCCGATGTTGCTGCGTCAGTTGGCGGCTGGCTTGGCGAATTTGGGAGAAATAAAGCAAGCCTATCGCCTTTATAAACCGATTTTGGATAATACCGGAACCCGTTTTGATCCGCAGTCCGTAATACTGAATTTTGAGGGAGCCAAGTACGCGTATTTATCGGAGGATTATCGTCAGGCGGCGGATAGTTTTCTGTACGTCTATCGCGCCGCAGAGGACCCGCGTGAGTTTGGTTTATCGCCTCGCTTGATTGATGTTCTGGAAATAGAAAAGCCGGCGACCCTTCGTTTGGCGGCTGACGCTTTCCTGCTGGACGGGCGATACGATTCTGCCGGACGTTTTTTTGAAATGGCAGATAAACTGGATGAAAACTCGGCGATTCTTGCCTATCATAAAGCGAGAATTGCTACCGCAGAGAACAAATTCTCCAGCAGTCAAACCTGGCTGGAGGAGGCGTTGGACGGCGACTTGTCTGGTGAAGGCGATGCCCCCATAAAACTCATGTTTAGTGTTTCCGAAAAATTAAATCAAAAACAGCATGCTCAACAGCGTCTGGAGCAGTTGATAAAAGCGATTGAGAAGAAATTATCCGTTCAGGAATCTAAAAATCAGCAACTTCCGCCTATTTCTGTTTTGGGGAAACTGAACAAAAAAGACAAGAACGCGATTTCTTCCATGGATACGGCGAATTGGAATTATTATTGCCAACAGCTATCCGATCAGGGAAAAACCGATCAGGCGTTAAAATTACTGAATCGTTTTTATTCCGCCGTTCCTAATATGGAAACGCTGAAATTGCAGTTGAGCTTGCAGCTAAATTCCGGACTATATGAACAGGCGTTTGATTCCATGGCAAGAGTATTCAAAACAACCGGTTCGATCGGTACGATAAATGAAACAATCGCCCAGTACACAAAATCAGCTGAACATAAAAAACGTTTTCTCGCAGCAGCGGAAAAACAACAAGCCCGTCATAATAAGCAAACCTCGGATTCCGGCTTGAATATTTCTTCTGGCTGGTCGATTTATCATGCCGCCGCAGTTGGGCTGGCGTTGCTGGATTCGTTTGAAGGAAAGCCGCTGTCAGATCAAATGCTTGATCCGAACAACATGACAGAAAAGCCGGAAAGTGCTGAAATCACGCAGATTCGTCCGTTTATGGATTACGCGCTCAAGCTGGCTCCTGCTGGACGTATTGTTCCAGAAAAAATATCGTCTCCGTTGCTTAAATCCGCGTTATCCAAAGTACAATCTTATTTAGAGGTTAAAGACAACGCCGCAAAAAGTCCGTTTAACGGTCCGTCTGTATCGTTGTTATGGGGAATCGCGTTGTTGCGGGATTCTCAATATAAATCGGCGGCTCAGGTCTGGCGGCGCGGTTTGGAATTATGTAATAATATCGGACAGCAGGATTCGTTTGGGTTTTATCTTTCCGGCGCGCTGGTATTGTTAAAACAGAACGAGCAGGCGATGGCTCAAATAGAAAAATGCCTGGCGGATTCGCCCAACGATATAGATTTTCTTTCCCGTAAAGCGTGGCTGTTGTACTTGGATAATAAAATCGAGGATTCCCAAGAGCTCTATCTGCAAATTTTGGATAAATTTAACGATAAGTATACAGATGAATCCTTGCGCAATTCTCTCCGCGATGTCAGGGCAACCCTGGCGACGATTTACGATAAACAGGCGGCTGATCCGAAAATATCGCAGCAGAAGCGGGACGAACTGCTATCCAAATCGGAAGAATTGCTCGAACAAATTTTAGACGAATATCCCAACGATACCGGGGCGATGAACGACTTGGCGTACTTTTGGTCTGAACGTCAGATGAATCTTCACCGGGCGGAAAAAATGGCGTTAAATGTTGTAGAACAATCCCCCAAAAATGCAGCGTATTGGGATACTTTGGGTTGGATTTGTTATCAGCGAAAAGAATATCAAAAGGCTTTGGAGCATCTTAAACATAGCATTGAACTTCAAGAAGACCCAACTATGTTTGATCACTTAGGCGATGTATACAAAGCGTTAAACAATTTGCCTGAAGCGCAAACGTCCTGGAAAAAAGCGGCCGAGTTGCTTCAAGACAAAGAATTTCAGAAACAGTATCCCCATTTACTGGGTACTATCACCAAAAAACTCGACGGAGGGTAACTTCAAACAAAACCAAAATCGGGCGTCAGTATAAATTTGCAAACCATTAAAATTTTTTCATCAAAACATATATTCAAGATAACAACAGTATATACAGTTAATCATCTGTCTGTTATCTCAATGCAATAGAAACGAGGTAATACAACATGTCAGGACATTCACATTGGGCGGGAATTAAACACAAAAAGGCCTTGGTCGATAACAAACGAGGGCGCGTCTGGAGCAAGCTCTCCAAGGCGATTATTGTTGCCGCCAAAGCTGGCGGCGGAGATATCGATTTGAATCTGAAATTGCGCTATGCAATCGACGAAGCCAAGGCGATTAGTATGCCCAAGGAAAATATTCAGCGTGCTATTAAAAAAGGAACCGGCGAACTGGAAGGCGGAAACCTGGACGAACTGCTCTATGAAGGGTACGGAGCCGGCGGAAGCGCAGTTATCGCCGAAGTTCTGACCGATAATCGTAATAGAACCGCTCCTGAAATTCGCAAAATCTTTGAAGTCGGCGGAGGAAAAATGGGAACGGCGAATTGTGTCGCGTTTATGTTCGACCGCAAAGGCATGTTCCACATTCCCGTAGATCAACAGCCCGACGAAGACGCTATGATGGAAATCGTCATGGATCTCGGCGGAGAAGACTGCAACATCGAAGAAGATTACGATGACGACGATAATCTGATTCGTTATTACGAAATTCTCTGCGCTCCGGAAGATTTTAACGCGATGATGGCAGGTCTGACCGAAAAGGGACTTCACCCGTCTAAATCTCAAATGACGCGTATTCCGCAGAATACCGTTGAATTGGGAATTGACGACGCCCGCAAGGTGCTTCGTTTGATGGATAAATTGGACGAACATGACGACGTTCAAAACGTCTTTTCCAATTTCAATATTCCTGACGACGTCCGCGCCAAATTGGATGCCGAAGAATAATTGTACTTCTGTCCATTGAGTTTTTTGTATATCAGATTTTTAACTTCACGTTAAAGAAATCTCCAGTTACCTTGGGGGAAGATTCTGCCGTGAAGTTGAAAGTCTGATGAATACGGTAATTAGTCGGCAATTTGTCGATGATAAGTTGGTGATAAGTCGATGTAAGTCGCAGTTGGCAGTCGAAAAACTCAAAGCTCCGTTGGTATAGTAATCATAGTATAAAATTAAGAGGTTTGTTTTCGCAGTTTACTCTGTATTTTTAATTAATCATGAATAAAATAACGGTATCTCAGGCCCGTCAGGCGTCTGCGGCAGGAAGTTCGGTTTTGTTGGAAGGCTGGGTTCGTTCCCGCCGCGATTCCAAAGGAGGGTTCAGTTTTATTGAACTGAACGATGGTTCCTGTTTGGGAAATATTCAAATTATCGCTCCCAATACATTGGAAAATT
>CAYZMZ010000001.1:31256-36676 GCA_964479655.1 uncultured Planctomycetaceae bacterium | reverse complement strand
ATGATAGCAATTACCCTCGTTTTTTCAGCGGCGTTTTGACTTTAACAACAAAAAGCTGATAAAATGGAGGGCTGTGGTGTAACTGCGTGATTTTTCCCTCAACGCCGTTTTGGTTTCGCCTTCAGGAAAAGAACTAGCCGCTGTTATCGGTTAGAACGAAAGAAAACGGCGGGGTTTTGAAAGAATAAACCGGGAAATAACATTCATTAAGGGAGACGATACAAATGAACAGACATGTAAAGATTTGTCGGTTGCTTTTATGCGGCGTTGCCGTGCTGTGTATGTGTTCGTATTCAAGCGCACAACCCGGACGCAGAGGAGGTCCAGCACCCGCTAGAATTGGTGAGGGAGCAAGACCGGCTCCGGTTAGAATCGGCGAAGGAGCGGGACCGGCTCCGGTTAGAATCGGCGAAGGGGCAAGACCGGCTCCGATTAGAATCGGCGAAGGGGCGGGACCGCGAATCAGTGCTCCGTCAGCTCCGAGAATTTCCCCGCCTCCGACCGCCGGACCGACATTCAATCCGCCCGTTTCCCGACCTCCGGCAGGCAATATACCGATTTTACGTCCCTCTGGTCCGGAAACTCGCCCCGCTCCGATTATTATGGGACCCGGTATAACTCGTCCCGACAGACCCGATATTTTGCGTCCAGAAGGTCCCGGTATCACTCGTCCCGACAGACCCGATATTCGCCGTCCGGAAAATCCCGGTATCACTCGTCCCGACAGACCCGATATTTTGCGTCCGGAAGGTCCTGGAATTACTCGTCCCGACAGACCTGATATTCGCCGTCCGGAAGGACCCGGTATAACTCGTCCCGACATCGCTCGTCCGGGAGATCCAGGGCGACACGGACCGGGAGACAAGGGCTTTATTCCTCCGGGAGGTCGTCCGGGCTGGCAAAATTTACCGCCTGATAGAATCCACGATATTTACGGTGGATTAGACCACGCTTGGCATCGAGATCACCTTCCGCCGCCCCCGCCGCCGGCTCCTCGTCCGTATTGGGAAAACTGGGGCTTGTCCGTTCGATTCGGCTGGTGTGATTTTATGATTTCCAGCGGTTGTTTTTCATATAACTGGTGGGATTCAATGCCCTATCATTGTCCTTGGTGGAATTATTATTGCTGGCGAGATCGCTATCCGAGCACGTATTGGTGGAATTGTCCAACTTGGGCGTCTGTTTGCAGCTATTATCCAACCTGGAATTGGGATCAGGGGTACTATTATGATTACAGTACCGGAGGAAACGTAGTAATTAGAAATAATTACGTTTATGTAAACGACCAACAGGTTGCAACGCAGCAGGAATACGCGCAATCAGCCGCTGAACTGGCGTCCACCGAAATGCCGACGGAAGAAACCGAACAGGTGAAAAACGCGATTGACTGGCTTCCGCTGGGAACGTTTGCCCTGTCTGCCTCCGCCCAGCAGCCGCAGGAAACCTCCAAAGCCGCCATTCAATTAGCGGCGACAAAAGAGGGCTTGATTAGCGGATCGTTTTATAATCGTGAAATGAATCGAACGTTCCCCATTCAAGGACGTGTAGATAAAAACACGCAACGAGTTGCCTTTACGGTTATCGGAGCGGAAGACACGGTTTTTGAAACTGGAATGTACAATCTGACCCAAAAAGAAGCTCCGTTGCTGATTCATACCAACGGCGGGACGCAAACCAAGAATTGTGTGTTGGTCAGATTAGACGCTCCCAAGACCGAGGACTCAACCAATGCCGCCGATTCGGATGCTGAAATGTCTGTCCATAGCATTTTAGATTAAAAGATTCGTTGCCCCATTGCGTTCCTTGGATTTATTCTACCGCTACGCGATTTTATCCATCAACACCGTTTTGATTACGCCCCATAAAACCAATGGGGCGTAATCCCGGTTTAGCCGATCAGCGCGAATAAGGTGGTCTGGTTTTTCTGAACAACTAAAATCCGTCGATAAGCTATCGTAGCCAACGAAAAAAAGATCAAAAATTATACGATGTTAGCACGAAAACAAGCGGAAAAATCTTCCTTCCTTGTCTCTTCTGAGGCGGAAACAGGGAATATCTCCATCTGTCCCCGCATCTGCCGCGCCGCCTTCGACGAAAAATGCTCGGGTATTTGCACGATTCCGGACTAAAGTTCAAAATTATGGAGATTGTCTTTTCAAAATCTGCTGTGAATTGAATTTGCATCATAAAAAATTTTCATTTTTTATCAAAATTTTTCATAAAAGTCTTGACAACGACTTTATTCTCTTGTAAAATAAATATTGTTCGATGAAGTTTAAAATGGTTTGGGAAGCCTCCCGATAGATTTTATACTGTAGCCACGCGATTTTTTCCGTCGACGCCGTTTTGATTACATCCCATAAAATAAATAGGACGTAATCCTGATTTTACCGATTTTGGTGAAATCGACGAACGCAAGGGAACTGCAGAAGCGGAAAATTCAAGTGAAATCCGAGTATAAAAGCGTTGTTTTGTCTTTCATACCACCATAAAAGACTTTTGAACAAAACCGGTTTTTGGGTGTACTCCGGCTCTCTATAAGTAGTAGTCTGTACAAACGTCCAAAAACTCTCTTGTTTCTACAAGACCTCGGTATTATCCCCCGCCTAAAAAATCGAATACGGAATCGCTGTTGATTCTACGATTTTAACTATCCTCCGTTTATGGAACAATTCCAATACGAGAAAGGAATTTTACTATGACTACGTAAATTTTTTTCTTGGTGTCGTTTTGATTTTGCCCCTGTAGGAATAAATACTCGTAGTTTTACGGATCAGGGCGAAATGAAACGACTGATTTTTGTTTTATAAACCGGAAAACCTCAAGTGGAGTTAGAATATTATGGTTACCAGACGTCGAGCTTTAAAGCAAATTTTATTCACCTTGGCCAGCAGCGGGGCAATTCTTCCCTGCTATGCGCAAAATGCCGATTCCGTTTCGCCAACAGCGGAAAAAGTCTCCAATCCTGCCGTTACGCTTTGGCAAATTCCCAGCGCAAAGGATACCATCAATCTTTCTTACGTTCTAAAAACGCGAGACGGAAAAATTATGGTTGTCGATGGCGGCTATCAACACGATATTCCTGCGTTGTTAAAACTGCTGCAGGAAATAACCGGACAAGAGAAACCCCGCATAGATGCCTGGTTTCTCACGCACTGCCATAGCGACCACGTGTACGGAATTTGTCATCTAATTGAAGATGGCAAGTTACCTGAAATTGGAAATTTGTACTACTCATTTCCTCCTGCGGAGTTTATTTACAAAACCGAACCTCAATGGAAAAATGAAGCGGAGTACATTCTAACTCAACTTCCCAAGGTTAAGCATACCGAAACACATATCAATATGAAAATCAAGCTTGGGTGCGTAACCGTTACTGTGCTTAACGACTACGCAACCAATTTGGTAAAACGCCCGGATCCCAATAATGCTGGAATTGTGTTTAGGGTAGATACGGGGAAGACCTCCATCCTGTTTTTAGGAGACTTGGGCGAGGAAGGGTGCGAAAAATTGCTGGAAAAACAACCTCCGCAAGCGGTACGAGCGGATATTGTGCAGGTTTCCCATCACGGTCAAACCGGGGCATCCGAGGAGATGTATAAGTTAATCGCTCCTAAAATTTGTCTGTGGCCAACACCAAAATTCGTATGGAAACAATGCGTTTTAAAGCAAAAACGCGAACTGGTCTGGTTTGAAAAACTCGGCGTAAAAACACACTATATTTCCTATCGCGATGGACTTGTTAAACTTGAGGTAGAATAGTCGGTAAGATTGTCAGCAGATACCCGAACCGGAATTGGAATCAATCCGGTTCCCGGTATTTATAATATGACTACTTGATTTTTCCGATTGACGTCATTTTGATTTCCCCGCAATCACGGGACAATGATTTCCTTTTACCCCCCCATTTTAGAAAAATGAACAAATTTATTAGTACTATCGTTATGTATTTTGTTTTCACGTCTATTTCTTTTGCTCAGCAAACAGACTTGCCTCGCGTTGTAGGACATCGAGGATTTTCGGCCGCCGCCCCGGAAAATTCGATGGCGTCAATCGAAAAGTGCATTCAATGCAAGGCGAACGGTTGCGAAACCGACGTTCGCGCTACTCAGGACGGCGTTTTGGTTCTCTTTCACGACGATAATCTGAAGCGATTGATTCGCAATATTACACCTGAACAAAAGAGCAAAACAATTGCAGATTTTGATTTTAAAACCGTAAAAACTTTTGATTGTAACGGGACGCAAATTCCCGCTTTTTCAGAGTACTTAAAAGCCTTGAAAAATACCGGCTGCCGTCCTGTAATTGAGATTAAAGTACCTCAAATTGAAAAGGCGGTTATCGATCAAATCAGAGCCAATAAAATGGAATCTCAAGTGGTAATTATTGCTTTTGACGTAAACGTGGTAAAGAATTGCCGTACCATTGCCCCGGAAATTCAGTCTGCGTGGCTATGCGTGAGAAAAGGAAAGGAATCGGAAACGGATTTTTCGGAAAGAGTAATTAAAACGCTCGCCGAATGCGGTACCAATATCGTAGATATGGCAGAAGCCGGATTGTCTGAAGGTGTTTTCAAACAGTTAAAAGCGGCAGGTATCCGAATTATGGTTTGGACTTGTGATAAACCCCAAAGAATGAAGGTATTATTTGATATGGGCGTAGAAAGCGTAACGACCAATAAGCCCGATGCCGCTTTGTCTGTTTTGGGGCAGTTATAATAGGACGATTTGATTTTTCCTATCGACGCCGTTTTGATTTCGCCACAATACGAATAAAAAGGAATCTGTCGGTTTAGTTGCAACCGGCGGAATCGCGATTCGCTTCTGCCCAAATCGCCAGCTTTTCCCGGAATATCTTGGCGTTATGCCGGATATCGACCGGAAATTGCGGGTGTACTAAAAACAAGTGAATGTCCTCGGTTAAAGGACTGGTTTTAGCTAACGCCCGCATTTGATCCAGCAAATCTTTAACCTGTGCGGGATTCTTGCAGATTTCCGGATTTTTCGGTTCGATAATTATAACCGGCAGCTTTGTTTTGGGCGCGGACGCTTTTGTATCGGTAATTCCAACCAACGCAGCGCGGTTGACCTGTTCTGATTGGAGAAAAATCGCCTCGGAGGGAATTGAAAAGAACGTTTTTGCCGCCGCGACAACCCGATGCGCCATGCGTCCGCAAAACCAAAATCGGTCTTGGGAATCCAAATAGCCGACATCACCCATTCTATGCCAGAACGCTGGTTGGGATTGAGAGCCGTCGTTTAAGAGGACGTTTCCCGGAATCTTTCCCGTCGCGTTGGCCTCGGTTCGCGTTACATAGAGGGGGGAAATTTGCGGTCCTGAAACGATTAATTCACCTATTTCTCCAGTCTCCAAAAAGTTCGAACCCATCATCTTTGAAAAGACTTAAACAGGCTTCAACT
>CAYZMZ010000001.1:28289-31246 GCA_964479655.1 uncultured Planctomycetaceae bacterium | reverse complement strand
TTTCCTCGATATTGTTAATAGAAGTAATCGGATCATCTGTAATTTTAATCACCTTCCATTCAATAGAGGGGAAATGATTTCCGACGCAAACGCCGGCTCCTTGCCGGGTTTTTAAGGCGGTTTCTTCCAAGATGGTACGAGAATCGTTGGTTGCTGTCGGCAGTGCCTCCGTTGCTCCATAGGGCGTATGAACAACGCCGTCTGGATGAATACAATTTACCATGGTGCGCATAACAGATTCCTGAACAGGGGCTCCGGCGGTAAGAATCATTTTAACGGATTCCAATCGCTGTTCGTGCGCGGCACAGTATTCCCCCACTTTTTTCCAAATAGCCGGCGAGCCGAAAGACTGGGTTACCTGCCAGTCCCGAACCGCTTCTATTATGTTGCGCGGGTCTACTGAAGCCGGACGGGAAGCGTCCAAGTCAGGCAGAACCGCCGTTGACCCCATCGCGCAGTTAAACAAGCCGAACATAGGAAATCCGGGCAGGTCTATTTGATGAGGTTGAATTTTGTACTGTCGTGCTATTTCGTCTACCTGCTTCTCAAACGTCTTATGAAGATACAACACCCCTTTTGACGGTCCTGTAGAACCGGTAGTAAAAATAATCGCCGCAGGGTCGTCTGGCTGCGTAGAAGGAGGGGTAAATTTGTCTACCGATAGATTTTTGAATTGATTTAACGTCTTTCCGCCCCAAAACCAGCGATGACCCGCCGTAACATTAAATCGGGCGCGAGGAAATCGGAAGGGCATAAAAGAACGAATCGCATGAACAGACGGAATCGCAAAAAATCCGTCTGGATTGACATCGGTAAGACATTTAAGCAGATTCTTTCCCCCCATACCAGGATCAATGAGAACCATAACAGCCGACGATTTAAGGATTCCAAACACGCTGGCTACGAAATCAATTCCGGGCTTGACCAACAGCGCGATGCGCGGAAAACGGGAAACCGTTTCCAAATTCACTTCAGAGCAAGAAAGGGGATTGTCGCCTGGTTGTATATCAGGGCGTTTGATTCCCATCTGAATTAAACCGCAGGCAATTTGATCGGAAAGATAATTAAGCTGTTTATAAGTAATCGTTTTGTACTGCCGTTTTCCGTTAATATATTTCCGGGTCGGCTCGGCAACGGCGATCGTATCCGGCTGGGTTTGAGCGAATTCAACAAGTCGATTTGCAACGTTCATAATTCAATAAGTTCATAATCCAATAATAGGGCAGGTGTTGACAGGCAATTGCGGCATCGATAGGAAAAAGTCCAGTGGAACCAGTATATAGTTATATAGTATAAAATTCTAAAGTAATTGATCCAGGGGGATAATCGCCTGACGAAATTGCGGGGACGGCATAGAAACCGTTCTCCAACGAGGAGACAGCGGTTTACTATACTGATAATAGGTTTTCAGGGTTACTCCAAAAAAGGCGTAATACTGATTTTGAAATTCAAATAGCCGATTGCGCTCGATGGGGCTTCTTTCGCCGGTTACCAGATAGGCAAAAACCAGCAGTCCCTCAAAGCCGACACCGAAAATCGTTTCCCAACGAGACAACGATACCAAATCGTCTTCGGAAGTCCAGTTTCGCCAGTATTGCGGGTGCGCCTGACCGGAAGGGAAACGGCGTCCTTTTATATCGATTAGCCAGGAACAAGACGCAGACTGATTGAGCGTACTGTTAAACCGGAACGCGCTGTTGCGAGAGTTTTTTTCGGGAACGAGGTCTGAATACAGGCATTTTCCTCGATTCATAACCAAAAAATCGATATTTTTCAGCGAGCCGTAATCTTCCTGACCAGCAAAACATCGCTTTGTTTCCCGAGTAGAAATATACGGGATCGCTTGAAATTGCAGATAGTGGGCAAAAGCCGCTTCGTAATGATTGCAAGATTTCATGGCTATGGGGTATAGGTGTATATTTGTGCTTTTTCTGGAACTCCGATGAGTTGATCCTACGCATTATAGTGATTCCGCTTGATTTTTTGGGGGGCGAAAACCGTCTTGACAGTCTGTTTTGCCAAGACCGTTTTAGCAACCGGTTTTGACGGTCTATCCTGCCGAGGCTGGTTTGAAGACCTTTTTTAGCAACGGGTTGTCGTCGTCCCTCCAATAAAATCCCAAGTTGAATCGATATATTAATTGTATAACAAAATGATTTTAAAGTCAAGATACCTTTGATTTTTCTGCCGAAAAAGTCAAGCGGCTATTCTGAAACAGCAAAATACTGTTTTGTCCGCAATCGCGTTTTGTATATACAAATTCTACAGTATATATCCTTCCGGCATAAACAAAATACAACCGCAAGAGCTGCACGTTGTAAAATTACCTTGGGCGATTTCTGTAATTTTATTGGTTACCTGCTGCATGTTGCAGTTAGAACAAAAGCTGTGCTGTAAAGGGGCTAAAACGCTGTACTTGCCGTCCCGGGCAAAGGAATCCCGAAACGCCCGACGATATAAATCGCGAAACTCAAACGGCAAGTCGTTTTCCTGCTCTTGCATCTGTTGGGTAATTTCCGCCCGCTTTTCCAACAAAGCCGGCTGCTTGCTTTCCATGTTGGCTTTGAAAGCGTCAAACTCGTTTTGCGCCGCGGTAAATTCTTCCTGTGCCGCTTTTAAGTTCGATTCGATTGTTTCCGATTTTTCGATTACTTCCAGAATTTCATCAGAAAGAACACTCATCGCCATTTTACTGGCGTTGATTTCCGATTGCAGACTTTTGTATTCGTCGTTAGACTTGCTTTCCATCAATTGCTTCTCACGTTTGTTGATACGTGATTCGCCGTCATCCAATTGGGCTTGCTTGCCAGAAATAATTTTTTGGGTTTCTTTTAAAGATTTCTCAATATCGTTAATCTTGGCTTGAAGCTGTTCCGTCTTTTGGTGATGCAACGCCAGAATATGCGGACCCCGATTGAGAGTATGATTGATCTCGTTTAATCTGCAGTGAAAACTAT
>CAYZMZ010000001.1:18456-28279 GCA_964479655.1 uncultured Planctomycetaceae bacterium | reverse complement strand
AAAGCGCACGAAGCGTTACGGTTACAGGACTGGTTTCCATAATATAATATTCTTTCAAAGAACTAAGGTGATACGAACTCAATATTGGCTATTATACAAAATTTCGAGAATTTGAACAGGTAGAAGGCGTCCCTTGTTTTTCTGAGTTTATCTGATACAATAAATCCATGAATTTTACACGATTTTACGAGGCTTCGCAAAGAACAAGCCCCGCTAAAATTTTCCTTCCGCTTCATTTAACGAATATATTTTAACGGATATATTAAATACAGACTTATGCCGCGCCGATTTTTACGTACGATAGTTCATCGATTAGATTTTGAGAAGTATTTGATCAACGGACGCGAATTAGACGCGTCGTGGCGAGCGGGATCGGTTTTTCCGGTTCCCCAGCCTCTGGAGGTTGAAATTGGGTCGGGCAAGGGCTTATTTCTCAAAAATGAATCTGTCAAAAATCCCGCGCACAATTTTTTAGGGATTGAGGTTGCGCATAATTACGCCTCGTACTGCGCTTTGCAACTCGCCAAAGCCAACAACGAACAGGGCGTATCCAACGCCATGATACTTTCCGGCGACGCCACGCCGATTTTTACCATGAATCTCCAAAATAATTCCGTCGAGGCGGTTCATATATACTTCCCCGATCCGTGGTGGAAGAAAAAACATCGAAAACGCCGAATTATCAATCCGATTATCATAAACAATATATATCGAGTACTGCGAGAAGGCGGAAAATTCCATTTCTGGACCGATGTCGAAGAATATTATCAATCCGCGCTGAAATTAATTGCTGAAATCTCTCCTTTGAAAGGACCGTTTCCCGTAGAAGAAATTCCTGCCGACGACGAAATGGATTATCGAACTCACTTTGAAAAACGGACACGCGAAAACGGCAAGCCGGTCTATCGCTGTTTTTTTGTAAAAGAATCTTAGCCTGTTTATCCCAACCCATTTGTTTTAGTCTGTTTGTTTCATTCAATTTACCCCAACCTGTTTTACTACCTTAAATATCATGTTTACACACGCTATGTTTGATTTGGACGGAACGTTGTTATTTACGCTGGAAGATTTAGCGGATTCAGGAAACGCCGCTTTGGAGGAACTGGGATTTCCGATTCATCCTGTTGAAGCGTACCGATATTTTGTGGGAGATGGAATCGACGAATTAATGCGGCGTTTACTGCCGCCGGAAGAATCGTCAAATCACGATATGGGCGTTTTATTGCGGGAAAAATACGTTCAACAATACAATCGCCGCTGGAGCGTTAAAACGCGCCCATATAACGGTATCGCAGAAATGCTGCAAGGTTTGAAATCAAAAGGGCTTACCCTGTCCGTCTTTTCCAACAAGCCGGACGATTTTACGCATAATTGCATCAATCATTTTTTCCCGGAAGGGACTTTTGCGGCGATTCGAGGCGGACGTCCTGAAACGCCGCGCAAGCCTTCCCCGGCTGGAGCATTGGCGATTTTGGAACAGCTCAAGATTGCTCCGGAGCAGGTAATTTACGTCGGCGATACCAGCACTGATATGCAAACGGCGCACGCCGGTCATTTTTTCGCCGTGGGGGTTACCTGGGGATTCCGCGACCGCCAAGAATTGGAAGCGAACAAGGCTGACGCCGTTATCGATAAACCACAAGAATTGCTGTCATATATCTCGTAGAATAAACGAGCCGTTTTCTTTTTTCGGACGGTTGATCGGATACAAAAATTACCAAGGCGTGCTCTACAAGGCACGCTTCTGGAAAAGGCGTCTGTTTCCCAATAATTTACAGATAGTCTTGTTAATATCTCAAGGACAGACACCGAATTTTAAAGTTCTGTTTCAAAAAACGGCTATAACAACAAAATATTCTGTAGGTTATGGCAGATTATCCCGGAATATTTGATTTATTATCGATCTTTTTCAATTTTTCCCTAAATTCTCCAATCGTTAGGGACTTCATTTTTGGAGCAGACTGTAATAATTTTCGGAAAAAATGCCGAAATCTTCTCTGATTGTTTAGACTGGTTTCAAAGTATGGGATATTATTTATATATCGTTGGAAGTACAAGTATAAATCCCGACATTTGACAGGCGTAGCAGTAAAAACATGTCTTCTCAATCTCCTTTTTCAGATTCTCACGAAAACGACGGTTCCAATAATAAGAACAGTCGGTTGGTTGAATCGTTATGGTTCGAATCTGAACGGGGAGGTAAGCGGCATGTTTTAGGTTCAGGAATCCTCTGTCGGGAAGATCGTCAGGAGATTCTCCATTGGTCAGCGGGATATTCCGATTTGATTGGGGGTTATAAAGCAGTCAACCTGTCTTTTCATCCTCTTCCCAGCGGAAAATATTGTCTTAGCCGAACGCGTTACGCCCCGGATTTTTCAACCGCATTAGTTGGTAAAACAACAAACGAACAGGAAAAACGTCCGAATTTAATCGCCCGGATGTTTACTCATGCGTGGATAATTACCCCGGAAACACTTCGCTATTTTGGCAATCAGCCGCTGTCGATATACAGTGCGTTAAAGCATGAAAAAATAGGTTGTTGTGTTGCGCGAGATGGTTTTATTCCCGCAGAGGTTCTGTCCGTTAAGGGAACCGTTGGTTCGATAATTCGGTCGCTGGCAAAAAGAAGTAAATCTTCGCTGCCCAGCGGAGAATTTGATGTTTTACTGGAACAGACCAGCTCATTAATAATATACGGTAAATCATGCTTGTTGCCTTGGCTGAACAATCAATTGAATGTAATGTCGGCCGCACAGCGGAATGAAATTTCCTTTTGTACGTCCCTAAAATTTTCGTCCAAACGTCCGTTTAAGCTGACGGGAATCGGGAAGTCTAAAAGAGAATTGAATCGGGTAAACGCCAAATACCTTATTCCGGTTTGGGATGTGCGTCGTTTTACGCCGACAGATATTACTGTTGAGGGCAAGCCGTTTGCCGATCCTGAATTAATTCAGATATGGGAATGTCTGAAGGAATCCTTTTTAGGCAACCGGGATAAATGTAATCAGAGTATTCAGCTGTGGAATCAATACCGTCAGACGCATAGTTCGTCCGTAGAATCCGCGCGCGAATCCCTGTTGGAATGGAGCACGGATGCCTACCGCGGCTTGGGTCGGCTTCAGAACAAGCAACCCCGACAAATACGAGTAATGCTGGATATGTTAGATGCCTTATTACAGTAAAGTACCATCGTGAGGGATCACCCATGTTAAATAAAACGTTTTATATTCATGAAGCTCATGCGCTTACCCCGGCATTTCGATCAATGATGTCGCCCAGTTCGGTGTCATTTAAGCCTGTTCATATAGACGTTGCAGGACCGGCCGAGCGGTATTTGGAAGACGATTCTACAATTGCAGCCCTTACGTTAAATCAATCCAGACAGCAAGCCATGCGGGTTTCTGTTTTGGCTCCCTTTACCAGCACCGAGATTACCGCCGATATTTTTCGTTATGTGTGTAAATCTGTGCCGTGCAATTGGTCGTTGTATTTCGATTCGAATGATATATTCGACGCAAAAACCTCTGACGATCAAGCTCCGTTTTGGTTAGGGTCGGACTGCTTGCTGATCTTGGGTCATCAGCAGCCGGTTGAAGAGAGCGTTTTTGATTCTATCTGTAATTACGTTGCCTTGGGAGGTTGCGTTGTGTATTTGGGTGATATATCTCCCAATTCCGAAAGTCAGTATAAACTCATCGGCGCGTATCGCAAATGCGAGCTTGCGGATTCTCGCGCTCCATATATTCTCAACGTCAGCAAGCATTCCGATAACAATTTGGTCAAAGGAGTTCGGAGTTTTTATTCGGTCGGCAAGCTGGTTAAACACGTAAATATAGACAAAGCTTGCAAATTTTTACTCGGCGGAAAACTGGGTGAAAATATAGAGCCGGTTGCCTGGACACGGAATTTTGCTTCGGGAAAGGTATTTTATTCGAGCCTATCTGAAGAATCCGACTGGCTTAACGACGATTGCATGACTTTAATCGCCAACGCCATCAAATGGGCAAGAAGCAAGTGATAGAAAAAGCAGGGAGCAACAACAATCAAAAGAGCGGCGGATGACCCGCAAATCGTTGACTATATGAAATCGGGAGATAAAATGGGCTATCTCTGGAAAGAAGGGTTCTTTGGAGGTTTTACCTTGCTATAACCAAATTCCCCTTTGATCTGGCTTAAAATTATATTGTCTGTTTAAATTGAAGTGATTGCGGAATCTGTGTATCCTTGTCAGAAAAGTGCTATTTCCTTTTTCTTAAAATTGGGTCTGTTTCTATCCAAAGCTGAGGGCTTGAAATCAAGATTTATTCTCAATATCAGTGTTTTAAGTATAGGTTCTTCAAACACTCGATCTGAATCGCCAACACCAAAAATACAAACGTAAGAGGATCGGGCAAACCGAAAACAAAACCAAGGTTGATTTTCCGATTTACAGCATCAAAAAATGGCTCATGGAATTTCTTGAACGAGCAATGTCGCAAAACAAGATGGAATTTATCGTTTTTACCCTAACTTTTAGACCAAAAATATACTATTTTAAAAATATTTTGTCCTTTTATAATGTTTTTACCGTCATAAGACCCTGTAAAAATCGCTACAATCATTAAATACTTGTGTGATATTTTGTACTTTGACAGCTTTTGTCATTTTTTCTAAAAAATACATGAATACCACACAAAAATATGTAGTAGAATATCAGTGTTTATTTTTCCTACCTAAAGGAAAATCGTTACTGTGGGAAGTACGGATACTATTTTTTAATATATCGGTACTTTAGTATAGCATTTATTTCTGTTATATTCACTCAAGGAGAGATTGTGGAAAATTTTTTTATTTGCGGAAATAAGAAGGAACGGGTTTGTATGTACCTGGTACATCGCTTAAAATCCGTAATCGGAATTACCAATCGGCTGGCAAAAGGACGCTTCAAAATCGTTCAACAGCGTTACAACGAATCATGAGAATCGTTTATTAATCGATCCAAAGCAACTTGCCAGCCAGTAGCAACGCCGGAATCGGTAACCCGATTTTTGGACTATCGGCAATTTAGCAGTTTGGAGTACGAAGATCGCACGAATCTGCATCTGCGCGCCCTGCAAAATCCAGAGGGAATTTACGAGAACTTTCCCTGGATAGAAAACGACGGTCGTTTAAGCCGGAAAACGGTTACTCTGGTACGAGTTCAGCAAATGCAATTTCCCCTCATGGAAATCACGTATCCGCTTTGCGATATTCCCTTCGACTGGATTGTCGGACGATGGAACAGAATCAACCCGGCGTCCGGCGAGCCGTATTGCGAATGTAATTCCGCTCAAATTCGTCCCGATTCGGTAATTCACAAAAGCAAAAAACATAAAAAGCAGCGAGTTGAACAGATGAAAAACCCGTTGGCAATGGCGGACGAAAAAATGCAGTGTCCGTATGCAAACAGTCGTTACAAGTGCATGTATAAATAAATAAACACACTTCAAGTTGTATTGATTTCCTTGCGTATATTGTATAGAACAACAATTGAATCCAAATTCCGCTCTGACATCCGGACGATACTACCGGCATAGGATTTTATACTATGATTACGTGATTTTTTCTTCTTGACGTCGTTTTGATTTCACCCTCCTGAATCAAACAGCCCTTTGTTTGATCGATGGGGGCGAAATGAAACGATTAAAGTTTGTTATACAAACCGGGAAAAATCAGAACCAGAATATCTCCGCCTGGTCGCAGTTGAGCTTGCCTTTCCGGTGTTGTTACGGCAACCAAAAACAGAACGATAAAGGAAGATCGTTCTGTTTACTACTGATTACAACTAACCATGTTTTCAATTTAACCCATCGCAATTTCAATCTGATGGGGATTTGGATTTTTCTCCGTTTTGAATTAGTCAACAAAGCCGCATAACTCTGATTTACGTTTTGGACTTTGGAGCTTTTCGACGGCTTTGGCCTCAATCTGGCGAACGCGTTCGCGGGTTACGCGGAAAATTCGCCCCACTTCTTCAAGGGTATAAGCGAATCCCGTGCCGATTCCGTATCGGTACCGGATTACATCTCGTTCGCGCGGCGTTAAAGTACGAAGCATATTTTCCAGTCTCGTACGGAGCATGTCGTTGGACGCGCAGTGTTCAGGACGATCAATAGAATTATCGACCAGAAATTCGCCGATACTGTTATCTTCGTTTTCTCCAACCGCCCGATCAATGCTAACCTCTGGAGAGCTGAGCGGCAGAAGGCGCGTAAATTCTTCGTGGGTTAAATTAGCACGTTCTGCGGCAAGTTCCATGCTCGGCTCGCGTCCGGTTTCCTGAAGCAGTTCGTATGAGGCGGTTCGTATACGATTCATGGCTTCAATCATGTGGACGGGAATACGAATCGTACGTCCCTGGTCAGCTATCGCGCGGGTAATCGACTGACGAATCCACCACGTTGCATAGGTCGAAAATTTGAATCCGCGCCGATATTCGTATTTATCTACCGCGCGCATTAAGCCCGTGTTTCCTTCCTGAATTAAATCCAAAAATCCCAAGCCGCGATTACGATATTTCTTGGCAATTGAAACCACCAGACGCAAATTGCTGTTGGATAATTCGCGTTTAAGAGCCTCGTAATTTTTCAATTCGGCGTCGATTCGGGTAACGCGTTTAGCGAGCGTTTTCGGACCTTCCTGCGCGACCAATAATAACGAATGCAGTTCCTTGCGCAAAGAGGTTCTGTCTTGCTGAGATAAAAACGAACTTTCCAACTGCTTGCTTATTTTAGTCATTTGCTCAGACATGTTGTTGAGTTGTTTTATCATTGAGCGAACGCGGCGGGAACGAAGAGAGAGTTCTTCCGCCAAAACAATCATCTTTTGACTGCTTTGCCGATTCTGTTTAAGCAAACTGGCTCTATGTTCAGGAGAAATCCGTTTACGGATAATCAGACGATAATTTTTCCGCTGGCGTTCCAGCAATTTTTCCAGAGTATTGAGATTGGGGGCCAAACGCTGTTGGATTTTGGCTTTGGTGAGTCGTTCAGAAAGAGAGATTCGGATATTTCTATCAAAAGCGATCGTTCCGTTTTGTACCTTTTTAAACATGTTGGCCGCATAGCGCATAACCGGATAAGAACCTAGCAGAGAACTGCGGAATTGACGCCGCGCCACCTCAATTCGCTTCGCCAGTTCAACCTCTTGTTCACGAGTCAGAAGCGGGATTTTAGTAACCTGATTCATGTACAGTTTTACCGGATCGGAATTCCATCTTTCATGTTCCGTATTCCTTTCAGCTTCTTCCTCGATAAAATCGGAATCATCGTATTCAGAATCGGAATAGCTGCTGCCGTATTCGTCGGAATACGAATCGCCAAAAGCATCATCCGCTCCGGCGCCAGAATTGTCCAAGGCGGTTTGTTCATCAACCAGTTCGATATTGAATTTGTCCAGCTGATTCATCAGATACATCCATTCTTCGGCATTTTCTTCGGCGATGGATTGCTGTGAAACCGCCTGATTCTGCTGGGATTGGAAGTAATCAGCACACTGTTGGAAGGTTAGCCAACCCTGTTTTTTACCAAGTTCAAGTAAAGAATTTAGACTTTGGGATACAGATGTATACGTAGACATGCCGACGCATCCTCCATGACGCTTCTGGGTTAATCGGAATCCGTTTCTTCCGTATCGGGATTGTTATCTGAACACCAATTTCTGCGTGAATTTTTTGAATTACTCTTTAACGGCGCCAAGACCGTAAAGTATGCTCGTTTGAGGAAAAACTCAAGCAGTCAGATGATAAATCCAACAACATTAAAAAGGCGGATCTTCCGAATTTACGTCCCGGTCGTTCCCATCCGTGGGTTCGTCAATGCCGTGACGTGTTCTTAAATCTTTGAGAATTTGGGTCCATGGAATATCCATTTTCTTATTACCGGATTCTTCCAACTGACCTAAAATCTCGTTTTTTTGCTGGTCGATTCTAACATTTCTAAAATTAACCAGCAACTCATCTAGCGACGAAATCGGATCGGCAACCGGATTTAGGCTGCCGGATTTCATGCGCAGTTCAACCCACGCCTTCATGCGTGGATCTATAAGGTTATCCAATAAAAACTGAGGGGTAAATTCTTTTCCCTGATCAGTCCATAATTGTATTAGTTGATACGACTGGGCAGCGGGAAGAAAACGCAAATCTCCCGCGTTGACCTTTTCACGAACCGAGTACCAAATTTGAGGATAATTTAATACCAGCTCAAACAATTCCCGCTCGGAGGGCGATTCCGTTCCCCATTGAGCGGGAAAATTTCCGCTTAAAATGGATGTAACGGATTGCGCCGTTGAATCCTCTTCGGATTCGGAATCCGCATCGTCCGGGTCGTCGTATTCCCGTCTAAAACGGGAACGGCTTTGCTCCTGGCGGATTTCTTTAATCCGCTTTGTAATGTACTCTTCACTGGTACGAAACAGCAACGCCAGTTTCAAAATAATTTGATGTTCCCTAAACAAAACCTCAGTACCGCGTTTGGCGTCCTGAAGCGACGTTTGAGGGATTTGGGCAAATAATTCCAAAATCTTTTGCAACGCCTGATTCGAGGCGTGAATATCGGATAAATCTACCCCTTTTGTGTAAAAATCGACAGCATGTTTCAACGCGTCTTTGGCTTGAGTTTGAATTAAATTTTCAAACGCCTGCGCTCCCCAAGCCAGCAGGTATTCTGCAGGGTCTTTGGGGATGGTTCCATCCGGTCCCGGTTCGGCAGGAAGGGTTACAACCTGCAAATCCACGTTTTGGGAAACAAACAGTTCCAAAACTTCACCAGTGCGCTTTTGTCCTGCTGCGTCGCCGTCCAAAATCAAAACGACAGTATCTACATAATGCCGCAGGGTTTCTATATGCTTGGTTCCCAAGGCGGTGCCTAAAACCGCAACCGCGTCGGTAAATCCAAACTGATGGGCAACGATACAATCCATGTATCCTTCCATCACAAGTACCCGGCGGGATTTACTGATCGTCTTTTTCGCCAAGTCTAAACCGTATAGCTGTTTTCGTTTGGAAAACAAGGAGGTTTCCGGCGAGTTGATGTATTTCGCCTTGCTGACAACGGTCGTATCGTCCATCATTCGCCCGCCGAAAGCAACGCACTGCCCCATCGGATTGTGAATCGGAAACATCACCCGATCTCGAAATCGGTCGTACATTCCGCTGTAACCAGCGGATAAAATACCGACCTCTGTCAGTAAACGGATTCTCCGAGGGACGTTGTTTACCTTGTTGACCAACCAGTTCTGCGGTTCAGGACAGTATCCTAATTTGAATTTTTCGATACTTTCGGGAGTAATACCGCGTTTTTCCAAATACGCTCTGGCGCGTTCCCCCTGCGGGTCGAACAGTAAACTTTCGTTGTACTGACGTTCCACCCAGGAAAGGGTTTTGAACAACGTTTGCCGAGGCGTTGATTTTTTTTCGGGAACGGCGGGTAAAGCCGGTTCGGGAGAGGTAAAATCAGGCTGATCGGGTGTTAAGGCGGATATAGGTTCGGCACCCTCTGGTACGGAAGCAGCCAAAGGAGGTTGTGCCGAGGTTGTTTTAATTAGCTCCGGCGGAATTTCCGGTTCGTAAGCCTCTTCTTCTGGAAGAGCCTCCGAAGGATCAAAATGCCGTGTGCTTTCAAAATGGTTATGCGCTCCATAAGAGGAATAATTCCCTCCTGACGGTTGATGTCGATGATATTCTATTCCAGCCATATCAGCTAAAATTTCCATCGCACCGGGAAAATCGACTCCTTCCGCTTTCATGATGAAGGAAAAAATATCCCCGCCAATATTGCATACCCAGCACTTAAAAGACTGACGTTCA
>CAYZMZ010000001.1:0-18433 GCA_964479655.1 uncultured Planctomycetaceae bacterium | reverse complement strand
TATTGGTTCACGTTATATTACTGGTGGTGGAGTTGAAAACTGGGCTTTTTATCGTCATGCCAAGGGCATAGCCCCAAGTACATTTTTCCTGACCGATGCAGCGGAACGTACTTTCCGACCAAGTCTACAATATCGATTTTATCTCGAATTTGTTCTTTTATGTCGTCTGAATAAGGCATAACAATTTACCTTTTATCTTGGAGCGGTAAACTCCAATCAAGTCTTTCGCAAAGTGCAAGGCTCTAATATAACCGATTCGCCTTTCCGCGTCAATGCGAGTTTTTCACTTTTTTTAGAAAAATCCAAAAAATTATTAAAGTTGACCCAGACCGCCTATTCATTCTGCTTTAATATCATACCCAAGCCTTTTACAAATTCCTGTACGTCTTTGAATTGTCGATAGACGCTTGCAAAGCGAATATAAGCGATTTCGTCCAGGATTTTCAGCTCTTCCATGACAGCCTCTCCGAGAAAGCGGGATTCTACCTCGGCATCGAATTTGCTTTCTACCAACGTTTCGATTCGGGAAACGATATTGTCTATTTGCTCGGCAGAAATCGGACGTTTCCAGCAGGCTTTTTCCAATCCGGAACGCAGCTTATTGCGATCGTAGGGAATACGGGTACCATCGCGTTTGACTACCTTCAAGGCGGTTTTTTCTATACTTTCGTATGTTGTAAACCGGCGATTGCACGACAAACAAAGCCGTCTGCGTCGAATAGCGGCTCCCTCCTGCGCTGTGCGAGAATCTATTACCTTATCGTTATCTTCACGACAAAAAGGACATCGCATCGTCTTTACCTCATAAATTCTGATAGCATGGATCAAACACGGACAACACTCTGATTGTCTTTTTTCCCCGATGTTTAAACAACGGGGCTACGACTACATCGATATACTGATTCCACTTGAAAATTTCCGGCTTGTATTATTGTAAACCAGTCGTTTCGTATTAACCGCCAAAACAGGGAGTTCGGTCTTCCTGAAAGGGGCGAAATCAAAACGAGGTCGATCGGAAAAATCAAGCAGTCCTAATATAATCCCCGTCCTTCTATTATTCTATCCTATAGGAAAGATTCCTGCAAGGGGGGGAAATGAATATCCGCGAAAATTCGGGAAATACCTACCGGTTTTCTCAATTTTGAATAAAATAGTCATAAATATCAGAATAATACGATATAATGTTAGTGATTTACAACGAAGAAAAACTGAAACAGACTTCACCCGCCTCTGAAAATTCGGTAAAAAAGGCGTATGCTGGTTTGTTATACGGGTTCCACTTGAAATTTTCCGACTTTCAATATTCTAAAACAACCGATTCATCCCGCATTAATCGCCAAAACAGGGATTTCGTTTTTCCTGAAAGGGGTGAAAATCAAAACGTCGACGATAGGAAAAATCAAGCAGTCATAGTACAATCAACCTTATTTTTGCTTACCGCTCAGACCGCCCCTTGAATCGGACGCCAAATCGTGGTAAAATAACGCCAAAATCAGTAACGTTAATATTCAAAATCCGTAACATTAATATTAGCGGCGAACGGCTCCGATTCTCTTGGATTATTTGAGCTGTTATCAGTATTAATATTAATGGCGTCATACAACCGAAAACCATTCCCCTTATATTCAGGATACGAATAGTGAGCCAACCTAACGATATATTTCAATCGACCGATTCCGCCCGCGGGGCGTTTGAGCTAACCTACGCACAAAAATTCGTTTACGATAAACCGCTTCATTTGGAACATGGCGGCGTACTGCCGTCGGTAAGCGTTGTTTACGAAACCTACGGAACACTCAACGCCAAAAAAGACAACGCGGTTTTTATTTGTCATGCCCTGACCGGCGATTCTCACGTTGCACGGCATAACGAAGAGGATAGCCCCGGTTGGTGGGATTTGCTAATCGGACCGGGAAAAGCGGTCGATACCAACAAGTACTTTGTTATCTGCCCGAATATCCTCGGCGGGTGCCGGGGTACGACGGGACCCAACAGCATCAATCCCAATACCAATTGTCCTTACGGTGCAGATTTCCCCCTGATTACGATTGGCGATATGGTCAACGTTCAGGTGCTTCTAACGGATTCTTTGGGAATCGATAAATTGCTGGCTGTTATCGGCGGGTCGTTGGGCGGAATGATGGTTTTGGACTGGGCGGTTAATCACGCAGACAGAATCCGTTCAGCCGCGACGTTGGCAACCGCAACCCGATCCAGTGCGCAGGCGATGGCTTTCGATATTGTTGGACGAAACGCCATTAAACGAGATCCCGGCTTTAACAACGGTCAGTTTTACGACCCTGAATGCACGGGACCGCTGGATGGACTGGCTATCGCCCGGATGCTGGGGCATATTACGTACTTATCGCGTGAATCCATGATGCGCAAGTTCGATTCCGACCGCAATCACGGACGCAATATTTCCACCAATTTTGAAACCTATTTCTCCGTCGGCTCGTATCTGGCTCATCAGGCAGACCGATTTAACGAACGGTTTGACGCCAACAGCTATCGCTCTATTTCCATGGCAGTCGATTTATTCGATATGGGCGGCTCCGTCGAAGAAATTGCCGCGAATTTAGGACGGTCTACCTGTCGATGGTTGATGCTGTCGTTTTCTACAGACTGGCTCTTTCCGGCTATTCAAACGGAAGCGATGGTAAAAAGTTTGATCCGAACCGGCAAACAGGTTAGTTACTGCAATATAGAATCGGACTGCGGACACGATGCGTTTTTATTGCCCAATCAGCTGTCGGTTTACGGAGGAATGATCGAGCATTTTTTACGCAACGTCCGAAAATCGATTCCCGGTACCCCGCCGATTCCCGAACCGCCCACTCCCGAATTAAAGCATGCCAACGAGCTGCATTGGAAAAACCGTCCTGACTATCCCAAAATATTAAGTTTGATTCCGCCTGAAAGTTCGGTTTTGGATTTAGGCTGCGGCAACGGCGATTTATTGGAAAAACTTCGCGCCCAAGGTAATAAAAAACTAATGGGAATTGAAAAAAGCGAACGTGCGGTTTTAGCCTGCGTTTCGGCGGGATTTGACGTAATAGAGTACGATTTGAACAAAGGACTTCACGCCTTTCAGGATAAGCAGTTTGACTACGTGGTACTCTCTTCGACCCTGCAGTCGATTACCGACGTAGAAACGGTTATTGAGGAAATGCTGCGCGTCGGTCAGCGGGGAATTATTTCTTTCCCCAACGCCGGCTATCGTCCTTGGCGTGAGATTTTGTACAAAGAAGGACGCATGCCCAATATCGACCCGCACGACGGCGGAAAATGGTATAATACCGACAGCACCCGATTTCTGACAATTCTGGACTTCCAGGAGTACTGTGCCAAAAAGGGCTATCGTATTCTCAAGCAACTGGCTCTGGATACGGTAAAAGGGTGCGTCGTTGAAAAAGATTGCAACGATAACGCTACCATGGCGATTGTCGCCCTGTCCAGATAATATAAATGAACACCAGGTAATAAACGTATATTTAGAATTGACACCGACACGATTTATACTGTGACTGTTTGAATTTTCCTCTTGATGTCGTTTTGATTTTGCCCGAACAGAATAAAACAATTCCATTGTTTTATTGAGGGGGGCGAAATGAAACGGCTGATGTTTGTTATACAAACCGGAAAAAGCCAAGTGGAACCAGTTTCGCCGAAATATTCCCTATCCTATAATGAGCATCTTTGAAATTGTGATGATGGTTTGCTTTGGAGCCTCGTGGCCGTTTTCGGTCGCGAAAACCTATAAATTTAAAACTTCCGGTACAAAAAGCTATTTCTTTTTGTGGCTGGTTATTATCGGGTATTTAAGCGGAATCGTCCATAAATACCTCTATTCCTGGGATTGGGTCGTTTCCCTGTACGCACTTAACGCCTTGATGGTAGCCTTGGATTTATTTTTATGCTATTACTACGACTGGCACAAGGCGCAAAAGGATAATTTGCCTACAAAAACGAATCCTCCGTTGCAATAAAGGGGGAATTTATACTATCGACTACTCGATTTTTCCTATTCTTGGGTCTTTTTTCTGAATGTTCCAGGAGCAACACCAAACTTTTTTTTGAAGGATTTACTAAAATGGCTCTGGTCGAAAAAACCAACATCGGTCGAAACGGCCGCCAGAGTTAGGTCGGTGGTAACCAAAAGCCGCGACGCCGCTTTGAGACGAAGTTCCGTTAAAAATTCTCCCGGAGGCATACGGAAGGATTCTTGAAATCGGCGATTAAATTGGCTTACGGACAAGTACGACATTGAGGCCAGCTGTCCGATGTTAATCTTTTCGGCGTAATGCTCCATCATGTAGTCGACAGGAGCTTTCATATCGTTGTATTTTTCCCACTGAGTATCTTGTTGGGAATACGATTTCATTATCCCGGCGATTCCAATAACCTGTCGATCTCCGCCGGGACTTGTTTTACCAAATAGCGGTATTTTACTGGAAATAAACCATTGCATTTTTTTATTAGGTAAACAAATTATCCAAGGGCAGTTGAACAGCGGTTCCCCTGTTTTCATAATACGCTGGTCTTCTTCAACGTATTGGGTTGCCAAATCACAAGGAAAGAAATCAAAATCATTTTTCCCGATTACCTCGCACAATGACGGCACTCCGCAAATTTGAGCCAGCGAATTATTACCGCCAACAAAAGTGCCTGCGGCATCCTTTACGTACAAGCATATTTCGGGAAAACAATTAAAAAGAACCTCTATCTGGTATACAGGTTCTAACTGTTTTCGGAACTCATCGGTTATCAAATTATTACTATTCATGATTGTATTATACAACATTTTGCGTAAGTTGTACAATACTAAAATACAAAAATGTGGTAAAATATTATAATAAAGATGAAAATCTTTAGTTAGTATTCGGCGTTTTTAATTCCGTAATATTGATTTTTCGTTCAAAACAAGATAAAAACACCGCATAAAAAACGATTTTGTTTGTTTTTACGCCAAATAACGCATGGTTCCTATCAAAGTATTTCACTTTGAGAAAAAAACAGGACAACCTAAATTGTCCGGTTCAGCCAGAACCCCTATTAGAACAAGATACGTTATTTAGGCATGTTAAGCAAAAAAACAGATCTTTCTTGCGGCTGTTTGAAGGAAATACCGTTGTTGGTTATATTTCGCAATAACCTAAAACCCGTTATAATTTTACAATATTTACCATACGAGAAAAATGATGAAACGAATTTTTACCGCATTATTTAGCATTCTGTTATTTGTGTATATTGGACAAGCTTGTATTGTTCTTTTCGCAGATACATATAACCAAACCACGTCAATGGGAATGAATGCCACTTGGACGGATTCAACCTACTGGACCTCTCAAACAACTGGGCAAGCAGGAAGTCCCGCTGCGGGGGATTCCGCTATTGTCGGCAATTCAATGACATTTCGTACACCAGGCACGTCAACAACGGGAACTTACTCCTTTCCCGCCAGTTTAACGGTCAATACCGGTGGAACGGTAACTCTGAAAAATACCGCTGGGGCGATTGCAGATATTTCCAATTTTACACTCAACGGCGGTTCGATAGCTCAGGGAAACGGTAATTCGGTAGCAATTTTAAGCGGTAATATTTCCGTTACAGCAAATTCACTTTTTGGTACCCTCGGCGCAGATCGTACTATTGCCTTGCAATCCAATCTCAGCGGAACGGGTAACCTGACGGTTGAAGGGGCAGGAGTTGTCAGCTTATCTGGTACCAATTCCACCTACTCGGGCGATTGGCATTTAACCGCAGGAATCGTACGAACGGATAACACGACCGAAACAACCGGAACAGATCCCCGATTTGGATCGGGGGTAATCTATTTGAAAGGGGGCGGAATCGGGGCAACCGTAGCGAACGCCAGCATCTTAAACAACCTTGTTGCGGTTGCGGAAACGACCTCCATATTAAACGGAGATAACAACGTTCAATTAAGAGGGAGTTTAACCGGTTCGGGAAACCTCTCAAAAAACGGGAGCAACCAAGTTCATATTTATGGGGACGCTTCGGAGTTTTCGGGTACGATAACCAATACCGTTTCATGGCTTGGACTTATTGGCAGTCAATCCGCTAGCCAAAAAGCCTCGTATGTTTCCGGCGGATCCGGAATCTTCATGCGTGTTGACGACGAAGGCGGTTCTGGAGTCTTCAAAATGGGGTCTCTCACCGGAACGGGAGGGGTTCGACCGGGATCCGGTTCCAAATCTGCTATTGAGCTTCATGTTGGATACTTGGGAAAAGACGAAACGTTTAACGGAAATTTACTCAACAATACCTATAACGGCGAGGTAATAATGTCAGTCGTTAAAGAGGGCAATGGAACATGGACTTTAGCCGGAGCGAACACGTATTCTGGTGGAACTACCGTCAACGGGGGAGTACTGAAAATTGCTGCGGCAAACGGTATTATCAATGGATTGACCGTCAATTCGGGTGCAGAAGCTCTCTTTGCTGCTAACGATGGTTCTGATAAAATTACCGGTATTACTGTTAACAACGGAACACTGTCTTCCGATTTGAACGGCGGTTATACATTCTTGCTATGCGACATCACCCTCAACGGAGGGACGATTAAGCAATACTCCGCCGGACATGATTTTCATGGCGGTTTTTCGCTCGGTCAGAAGGGTAATACCACCGGTCGCACGGTTACCGTTATCGGCGATAAGGCTTCGTATATTTCCTGTGATTTTGATTTAGGCGGAACCCATACGTTTAACGTCGCCGATGTTACCGGGAATTCCGATTCAGATTTGATTTTTACCATGAATCTGAATCATCAATCCAACCGGGAGCCGGGATATGCCGTTAAAACGGGAACCGGAACCATGGAATTACAAGGAACAAATAATACCATTTATTCTATCGATATTCAGCAAGGTAAACTCTTGATGAACAATACGGTCGGCGGATATTTTGGAAATGGCTTAAAAGCGGCTGCGGGGGCAGAGCTGGAGTTTCAAGTTGATGGAACAAGCTCCTTGACCTTTGGTCAGGCGATTACGGGGGTCGCAGGAGCCAATCTGATTAAATCAGGTACCGGAGCATTGACCTTGGGCAATTGCCAGAACTTCCTGGGCAATGTCAGCCTCAAAGGCGGAGCGTTGGCGTTTTCTAATAACGATTGGTTTACTTGGCACGGAACCGGGTTTGAGATAAGCGATAACGTTACGTTGGATTTATCAGGGGCGGGAAACTTCAACTTCAATGTTGACGGAGCGTACCTGAAAGTTACGCAATCCGGTAAAACAGCTACTGTTATCGACAACGGAACTGCCAATTATAATCAACGCGGTATCAATACCGTGGGAACGGGGCATGTGCTAAACATCTCCGCTGTGGAAAACAGTTTGATGGATATTCAAGCACGTGTTTACAACGTGGGAATCTTGAATATTACCGGGCAAGGGACGGTTAACCTTCAACAGCTATCAAGGGAACAAACGGATCTTGGACCGTCGATTATAGCCAACGGATTCAAACTCAACGCCGCCGGAAGCGCAAACGGTATTGTTATTGCAAAAAGCTCTCAGGAACAAGAATATAACGCCATTTTATCTCCTGGTTTATCGGACGGAAATATTGGAAAACTGAACGTTTTGGCGTTGGAAACCGGAGCCGGTGGACAAATACTGTTTGATGTCAATCTTGAAACTCAAAATTATGATCAAATTGTATTGGATAGCGCCGTAAGTACGACTTCACTTGGTTTATTAGACAAGAGTATTCTGCTTAATGTTACCGGTGATTTAACCCAGGTGAATTTTAAACTGTTTGATTTAATCAATAACGACCTCTATCTGGGCGATGTAACCAGCCTTTTAGCCTCCGATTTTCAGCAAGTCTGGCGATTAACCGGTCTGGCAGACGGTATTTATTTATCCGTCGATCCGAATCTGGTTCCGGAGCCGTCCAGCTGGATAATTTTAATTTTGGGATTGCTTGGATTGGGCATCAGTCGAACCCGAAAGAAATCCTGATTGCGTTATACGGATTCCACTTGAAATTTCCCGATTTATATTATCACAAAACTGCCGTTCCATTTCGCCTTAATCGGTAAAACAGGTGAGTTTTTATTCATACGGGGTAAAATCATAACGGCGGCGATAGATAAAATTCAAGTAGTCATAGTATAATTTATCGAAATATTTTTGAAAAAACAGGGGGAAGGGGAATTGCTTTTTCAAACGGTGTTATGGTACAATGCCCTTTGGTGGTATTGGTAAAAATTTTTTCTAACCAGAACAATAAAAACATGTACAAAAGATTATTATTACTATGCGTTGTTTCCTGCTGCGTAACGGTTTTTGGACAGGACGCTGTTCCGCCAGCCGGTTTTGAATCGCTGTTTGACGGTAAAACGCTTGAGGGCTGGAACGGAGATCCCGCTTTCTGGTCTGTTCAGGACGGCTGTTTGACGGGAACGTCTACGCCAGAGAATCCGGTCAAAGAAAGCAGCCATTTGATTTATACCGGTAAACCGGCGTCGGATTTTGAATTTCGCGCTGATTTCAAACTCGTCGGCGGAAATTCGGGAATTATGTATCGTGCTGTAAAAGACCCTAAAAGACAATGGGGACTAAACGGCTATCAAGCTGACATGGATACCGACAATCAGTACACCGGTATCGTTTACGGCGAAGGAATCGGCGGTATTTTGGTGTTACGCGGTCAGTCCTGCTCGGTTGACGATTCTCGCAAGCCTCAGGTTCAGCAAACGTTTGCCAATTCCGACGATTTAAAAAAGATAATAAAACGCAACGATTGGAACAGCTATACTATTATCGCCAAGGGGAATGTTATGACCCAGTTTATTAACGGCGTAAAGATAAGTGAAATAATCGAGCAGTCGGACGCGATGCCTAAAAGCGGAACGTTTGGATTTCAGATTCATCCCGGTCCTCCGATGACAGTTCAGTATAAAAATGTATATCTAAAGAAGTTTTAAACTGTTTCCACTTGACTTTTTCCGGTTTGCATAACAAACCGCAGTCGTTTCATTTTGCCCGAACAGAATAAAACAAAGGGGTGTTTTATTCTGTTCGGGCGAAATCAAAACGACGTCAAGAGAAAAAATCAAGTAGTCATGTATAAATCCGTTCTCCGACCATAATTTATTGATTATCACGGCTACCGACATCTCCCGTAATTTTGAGAAAATAACGGGAGCAAGCTCGCTGTATGAAAGCGGGAGCAAGCTCCGCGCACTTCAAACGAATTGATACGTAGTTCGTCCTCGGGGTTATTTGAAATAATCGACGGCGTTTTGGAAGATTTTTAATCCGTCGCCTTGTTCGGGGACGTTTCCGGCGGCATCAACCCGGCGCGTCCATTGAGGATGCTGGACCCCCTTGAGAAATCGTTCCGGATGAGGCATTAACCCGAAAACGCGTCCGGTAGAATCGCAGCAACCGGCGGCATTTGCCTGCGCTCCGTTGGGATTATCGGGCGGTAAAAGAATCGTCTCCAGATCGTTTATATCGTAATTGTCTACCTTGTTCAATCGAACAGCGTAGCGCAAGGCTAACTGACCGTTATCCGCCAATTTTTGCAAGGTTTGCTTATCGCGTGCTACGAATTTGCCTTCGGCGTGCGCCATGGGCATTTCAATATCTTCAATTCCCTTGGTAAATACGCACGGAGTTTTCGGGTCTACAACCATTCTAACCCAGCGATCCTGGAATCGATGGCAATTATTCCATGTTAAAGTTGCCTGAAATCCGTTTTCATCAATCGGAAGAATCAAGCCGGATTTGATTAAAATCTGAAATCCGTTGCAAATACCTAGTATCAGCTTGCCTGCATCCCGGAATTTATGGAGCGCGTCTGAAAGGTGATTTTGCATTTTCGACGCTAAAATTCGACCGGCGGCAATATCATCTCCGAAACTAAATCCTCCAGGAAAGCATAAAATCTGGAAATTATCGAATAAATTTGGATCGTCCAGAAGTCGGTTGACATGCAATTGTTCTGTTTTGGCTCCTGCTTGTTCAAAAGCGAAGCCGGTTTCTATGTTGCAATTGGTTCCGGGGGCACGAAGAATCAGTACGTTTGTCATGATATTTGGGGTTATTGTGGGTTCTCAATACGATACATTCCATATCTATTATCTTATCACGGGGAAAAATAAAGTCAAGACGGCACGAAATCCACCTTTTCTTTTTTTGAAGAATATAGTATAATGAGAAAACGGTTGATTAAGGTATTACATGATATTTCCGGTCATACTGCTGGAATAATACTGTTTTTACCGGGATTTTTCGCTTAGCGATGTTTTATATTGTGACTACGTGATTTTTCCACTTGACATCGTTTTGGTTTCGCCCAATGGGAATCATACACCCCTTTATTTTATTGATGGGGGCGAAATGAAACGACGGGGGTTTGTTATTCAAACTGGAAAAAGTCAAGTGAAACTAGCATATATTATAATTTTGAAACAGTCTGAAAAATCTGTTAAAATAGCCGTGTAATATAAAATATAGCCGTACGATATAATAATTCGCCTGATTTCGTTATTTTTAGAATCACATGAAATATGCCCATGTATGCGTAGAATGTTTTACGCATTTACTGCCGCCAGAAGAAATTACCACCGAAGCCATCGAACAGCAGCTGGAATCCGTGTATAATCGGCTGCATTTGCCTTTCGGACGGCTGGAATTAATGACGGGGATTCGTTCTCGTCGAGCGTGGCCGCACGGAACGGGTATTGGAGAAATCAGTGCTCAAACGGTATCCAAGGCGATAAATCAGTCGCAGTTGGACAAAGCCCTTTTCGGCGCGATGATTCACGCCTCGGTTTGTCGGGATTTTATGGAACCGGCGACGGCGGCGGAGGTTCATCATTTATCCCAATTGCCGTCTGAATGCCTTATTTTCGATGTTTCCAACGCCTGTCTGGGACTTCTCGACGGGATGGTTTTATTGGCAAACATGATAGAATTGGGACAAATCAAGGCGGGAGTTGTTGTCGGAACGGAAAACGGCAGGTCTTTGTTGGAAACAACTATCGACCGATTGCAAAACGATCCGACGATTACGCGCAAGAGCATAAAAAATCTGATCGCCTCGCTTACAATCGGCTCCGCTTCCGCTGCGGTCGTTTTGGCCCACGAATCGGTTAGTAAAACCGGAAATCATTTTTTAGGCACAGCCTGTTGGGCGGCTACGGACGGCTGTACGCTGTGCCGGTCAGACGAATCAGTGCAGTCGGGCGATTTTATGCAAACCGATTCCAACGAATTACTCGTTCAGGGCGTTCAGGCGGCGGCGAATTGTTTTCCGCTGTTTTTGGAAAATATGAACTGGACCAGAGAAAACATCGATCATACGTTTTGCCATCAAGTCGGCAAGGCGCATAAAAAACTATTGTTTGAATCCCTGAATTTGAATCCAGAGATAGATTTTACGACTTTTTCCTACTTGGGTAATACCGGCTCAGCCGCGTTACCCTCCGCGGCGGCGTTGGGAATAGAACAGGGGGTTGTTACGCCCGATTCCAACGTTGCGTTGTTGGGAATTGGTTCCGGTATCAACGTTATGATGCTGGGAATTCATTTCAATTAAAAGATTTTTTAATTTTTCCTGAACATATACATTTTTACATCGAACTCATCATGCCATATTTTACTATCGTTAAAGGTCCAACTCCAGGAGCTATTATTCCTATTACCGGCAAGTCCGAGGACATCGGTCGTTCAGCCGACTGCGAAATTACGCTGGACGTTCCGTCAATAAGTCGGCGTCATGCGCGATATTATATTGACAACGGCAAGCGGATGCTGGAAGATTTGAATAGTCGAAACGGAACTTTTGTTAATAACGTTCGTCTGGAATCCCCCGTCGAATTGCGGGAAGATGATTTAATTCAGCTTTGCGATTTAACGATGAGTTTCCATACCGGCGGTTCCGCGCAGGCGCAAGCCGGTTCCGTTAAAATTATCGATACTGACAACGACCCGTCTTTTAACGTGGAATCGTCCTTTAAGATGGACGGAGAATTTGGAATGGAGGCGCAGGGAGAAAGCGCGTCCCGGGTTTGCTTGGATATCGATGAAATTCGCGCTGCCCGAAAAAAGGAAGCGGACGACTCCCGCGAATCCCGGCATAGTAAATTATTGGAAACCTTGGGCACGCCGGAAGAAGTAGATGACGATAAATCATCGATACTTTCGTCGATTAGTGTATCTCCGTTCAAGCCCGCAAGTCGTTCCGGTATTCATGCCGCCACCAAACTCAAAGCGATTTTGCAATTGATGAAAAATTTGGGTCAGAACCTGAATTTGGACGAAGTGATGGAAAAGATTCTCGATAGTTTATTCATAATCTTTCCCAATGCGGATCACGGTTTAATCGTTCTTCGGGGAGAAAATAGCTGTCGTTTGATTCCGACGGCGGTTAAACATCGACATCCGACTCCCGGTCCGATTCGTATCAGCCGTACCGTGTTTAACAACGTGATGAACGATAAAACAGCGGTTTTATCGGCGGATATTCTCAATGATAGCCGATTTAATGCCGCGCAAAGTATAATGAATCTGTCGTATCATTCGATGATGTGCGCTCCTTTAATCGATGCCGAAGGACAGGTATTAGGAGCCATCAAGCTGGATTCTGATATAGAAGGGAAGCGATTCAAGCCCGAAGATTTGGAATTGCTTGCCTCGGTTGCCGTTCAGGCTGCCTTGTACGTTCGTAACGCGCAATTGCACGTTTTAGCGATTCGCGATGCGGCGATAGAACAGGAATTAAAGCTGGCGTACAAAGTTCAAAAAGCCCTTCTGCCGGAGTGCGCCCCTGAAATTGACGGGTACGATTTCTTCAATGTTTATCTGCCCGCTCGGCATTTGGGAGGGGATTATTACGATTATTTCTCTCTGCCCGACGGACGTGTTGCGATTGTTCAGGCGGATGTTGCCGGCAAGGGGATTACCGCTTCCTTGTTGATGGCTAAACTGTCGGCCGACGCCAAATTTACGCTTATGAGCAGTAAAGACCCCGTTGAGGTGGTAGCGCGGCTTAATCATCTGGTTTGCAGCAAAGATTTGGAAGGGAAGTTTATCACGCTGATTTTGATTTTGCTGGATTCGGTAAATCATAAAATCCAAATTGTCAACGCAGGGCACAATCCGCCTGTTTCCCGCAAATCAGATGGAGCGACGGAGCTGGTTTCTCTGCTGGGGGAAGGCATGCCCCTGGGCGTTTCCGTCGATTCGGTGTATTCCTCCTTTGAGCGAAATATTGATCCGGGTGAAATGCTGTTCTTTTATACCGATGGGCTAACCGATGCTATGAACACCGAAGAGGAGTTTTTCTCCATCGATCGGGTTCAGGATAAAATTTCCCGTCCGTTTGATAATATTGCAGATTGCGGAAACGCTTTGATGGCCGATATAAAAGAATATATCGGTTCCGCCCAGCAAACAGACGATATATGTGTAGTAGGAATTGAAAGAAAAAAATAATCTGGTTCCGCTGATTTTTCCGGTTTGCAAAACAAACCTCAGTCGTTTCATTTAACTCCAATCAATAAAATAAAGTTTTTTTGATTCAGGTCGGACGAAATCAAAACGACATCCAGAGGACAAATCACGCAGTCACAGTACAACCTCCCTTTAAAAGGGTATATTTAACAATCATGAATAAAACAGCCGCTTTTCTTTTTGTATATTTGTTTTTATGTTCTCCTTGCTTTTCGCAGCAGTTGCCTGCGATAGAAAAGGAACTCGGAGGATTGGGGCAGGAACTGCCGGCAACCTCCTTTGAACTATGCCATAACGGAAAGAATCTGTTTTTGGAGCTGGGCGATATAACCAAATCCGCGCCCGTAAAAACGCCAAAAGACGGGGTTGACCGCTACGTTTTGCGTGTTTCCCCGTTCCAGTTGGCCAAAATGGAGACGATTCAATTCCGCTATCCGTATCCCGCTCGCGCGTTTGTCGATACCTCCGCCGAGAATACGGTTGTCAGAGTATATCATCAAGCGGGATATGCGATAATCGTAACCGATTTCGGCGGTCCGCTTCAAAATCAGAACGATGCAAAACAGGCGTTGGATATTCTGGAAAAAACGATTAAAGAACAGCTTACCGGAGAACAAAAGAATCCTGAAATTGTATCTCGTCAGTTTGATACGCCCTGTAAAAACGCGACTATTCGCGGAGTAAGTGTACAAATGAGGTTGCGATATACAACGCAAAACGATACCGCCGAAGGCAAGGCCGCCGTTCAAACCAATCATAACGATGTTTACGAAACCCTCGGCTGGACGATTAGTACCGATAAAATGTTTGCTACAGTTGTTGTACAAATGTTCGATCACCCAACGTTAGACGCCAAAGACGATATTATGACCATGCTCAACTCTTTTGAGCTGAAACGCAAGTAGAAAACGGTACAATTGCGGTTCAAAGCTCGGTTACGAACGAAGCCAGTCGAAAGACAGGACTTCGGAGATCGTATTAACGCGGGCGGCAAGCATAACAATTCGATCAAAGCCCATCGCGCAGCCGGTACAAGGAGGAAAACCCGCTTTTAACGCGTCTAATAAAATCGCTTTCGGCGGTAAAGCGCAATGACCGTCCGCCGCGCGCTGCTGATTGGTTTGAATATGACGGCGATACAGTTCGTCTGGATCCGCTAACTCATGATAGCCGTTTGCTAATTCCAGTCCGTTGACAAACAACTCAAAACGCTCGGAAACGTCGCCGTAAGATTGATGAACAACCTTCGCCAACGCCGCCTGAGAGGCGGGATAATGATACAAAATCGTCGGCAAAAAAGGATCGCCGAACCCCAGCTGCGTTTGGACTTTTTCGGACAGAATAACATCCAGCCAGGAATCCCGGTCTGTCGGGTCGAAACCGTCCGGAACGCTAATCGATTCGCAATCGCAGTAATTCCGAATTTGCGCCATGGTAGAAGAAAACGGATCTAAATGCGCGTACTGAATAAAGGCGTCCCGGTAGGTTAGAAACTGTACAGAAAACGACTGCGGCTTGTCGAAATCGAACTGAGGATTTAATAAACAATGGCATAAATCCGAAAGCAATTTCATTCCCTGCTGAAAATCGTCGTTTACGCCGTACCATTCGATAATTGTAAACTCCGGATTATGCCGCTGACCGTATTCTTCGCCGCGAAAAGCCGGGCAAATTTGGTAGATCGATCCGCTTCCTGAAGCAATCAGCCGCTTCATGGCAAACTCTGGAGAGGTTTGCAGAAAGCAGGGTTTGCGATGTTCGTCTGTATAGTATTTTCCGTCGAGCGTTTTGGATACAAACGGCTCCAGCGAGGTTACCGCAATCATCGGTTCCAGCCAGCGATCGATTGTTGTATCGCGGGAAATGACGGGGGTTTGTACCTCAAAATAATCGCGGGAATCAAAAAAACGACGGACTTTTGTTAGTAATTTCGCCCGTAATTTCAGTACCTCAATCGAGGCGGCTGTTTTCCAGTTTGTCATAATAAAATCATGCGTAAAATTACAGGTATTCTTTTCCTTCAATTGTCGGTACGGCATACGGCTGACCGGTCGCTTCCAGGTAAAATACAACCGACATGAAAATTACGAGCGGTATGGCTAAAAAGACCCCGATGCAACAAGATATATAGCCCAAAATGAGAACCAGAAACATGATAAATAGTAAGCCAATATAGCGCAACCGGTTTCCCCGCATAACAATCCAGGACATTTTAATGGAGTCCAAAACGGAACAATTTGTATCCGCGATTAAAAATTGGGAAAGAATCAAGCGTAAAAACAGGGGGAATAGAACAAAAAAGGCAACGCAAAATGAAACAGGAAACGCGGCAACCCAGAATTGTCCTGTGTCGACCAATTCAGATGGAACTAAACAACTTATTGCTAACAATATAGCAAGTATAATTCCTGCTGTCAGTAAACTGGAGGCGAAAACAATTATTGAAACCAAAATCTGAGAGCAGAACATTCTAACAAAAGCATTGAAACCGCTGAAAATCAGGCTGAAAGACGCTTGCTGACCTCGTGCGATGGTTACATAAAAACGTATCATTCCGATCATCAGTAGGAACATAGCCATCTGTATAAATATACTGTAAACAAGATAAATAAATTCCAGACCCAGTTTTGTGTTGGCGTCTTCTACAAATGGGGTGGATACCTGCAGAATCATGCCGGGAATAAAAAACAGAAGGTAAACCAGTCCGCCAATAATCAGGGCCAAAATAGACGAGGATAAATTATTTGTCAGCAAATGCCAGGAGGTAGAAATTACTCTCGATAAATTAACAATCGTCGGTCGGATTGTTCGCGATTGAACAAAAGAGTAATTGTCAACCGTTTCATTGAAATTGTAGTTTTGATACCCGAAATTTGACGCGGGAACGTCTGATTTTTGAATATAGTCATCAGATTTATTCGAGTAATTCGTATTTTGCGAAAAATCCGAATTATTTGAGGGATTGGTGTTAATATTTGTCGATTCTGCCTGATTCATGTCGTTTAACGATATTTCGGAATCGATATGTGTGGAGGCGGGTTTGTCAGACGAATTTTCAACTGGCTCTATGACGCCATTTTGATAAATAAACGTAAATTGACAATTAGGGCAGCGAATTGTTCGACCTATGGCAGAATCGGGAAACCGAAGCGTTTTTCCGCAACGCGGGCATAAAATATCCATTGAACTATTTTCCTTGTTATATTGTTTATTTTATCAAGCAGCCTTGAAATTTTGGGGGAATATTATTTTGGGGGGAATATTATATGGTTACTAGATTTGATTATACCATCAAAAATCAAAAAATAATAGTCCTGTGAGTAGAATAATGAAAAAAATGGGGTATAATTTCAATTCGGGGTAAATTTTGGGAAAAACAATCTCAATAATCTTGGATGCCTTTTTGGTACGAAAAGAACGCTTTTTCCCGATTTTTTCCTGTCGCCGCCGTTTTGATTTCGCCACAGTATGAATAAAAAGGCCTCAAATTCGGTGCAATGAATGAACGTTGTCCTCTAAAAATACTTCTCTGTTGTCCAATTATTCAAAAACGCTTGCCAAAAGCAAAGAATGATGTATAATGTACTGTAGCTGAATAGGGGTTGACGTAATCCGACTAGAGAACGCGTCCCCGATTTCGGCTGAATTTTTCTGGATCGACACCTCACCAATAAGAGCAATTGGCAAATATATGATAGAAACGTCAGATTTAACCAAAGTATATGGTTCCCTCAAGGCGGTAAATTCCCTGAATCTTTCTTTAAAGGAGAAAGACGTTTTTGGTTTTATCGGTCCCAACGGAGCGGGCAAAACAACGACGATGCGAATTTTAGCAACGCTTTTGCAGCCGTCATGGGGCGAAGCGTCTGTTTGCGGTCAGTCAATCTATACCAATCCACGCGAAATTCGCCGTCTGATTGGGTATATGCCCGACTTTTTCGGCGTTTACGACGATATGAAAGTTATTGAATATCTGGAATTTTTCGCGGCGGCGTACAGAATCAACGGACCGGAAAGACGAAAACGCTGCAACGAGATGCTCGAATTAGTCGATTTGGGTTACAAACGAGACGCCTTGGCTACTAGTTTATCGCGCGGAATGACTCAACGATTAGGCTTGGCGCGGGTACTGCTTCATGATCCGCAGGTTCTTTTGCTGGACGAGCCGGCCAGCGGTTTAGACCCGCGCGCGCGAATCGAAATTCGTCAACTGCTTAAAAGATTGCGCGATATGGGAAAAACTATTATGGTTTCAAGTCATATTTTGCCTGAATTAGCCGATGTCTGCAATAAAATCGGGATTATTGAGCGAGGAACGATGTTAGTCAATGCAGAAGTATCGGACGTAATGAAGCAGGTTCGACAGCAGGTTACGGTTATTATCGGCTTAGGCGTAAAAAGTACCGCAACGCAATCGGATAAATCGCCCTGCGCGATTGAATCGATGACGCCCGCCGATTTTCAGCGAGCGGGTAAAATCATGGAATCGACGGGAATTGTCGAGTCGATTGATACGTTTTCCGATCCTGTATCAGGGGAACGATTCCGTGTTACGCTGAAAAAGGGATTGGAAGACTACTCGCCTTTGTCGGTAATTCTGGTTCAAAACGGGTTTGCCTTAACTCATTTTGCGGAACAGGAAATCAATTTGGAAACGGCTTTTATGATGCTAACCAAGGGTATTACCGCCTAGCAACTGACCGCCTAGCGAATTGTCGCCTGACGGATAGTCGTTCGTTGGGTAGTTGTTCGTTGGGTAGATGTCCGACGGATTACGTTCGGAAGGATTGTCTCTGGACTGTAAAATTTGCGGAAAAAGAAGCCGAAGTTGGAGACGAGCGATCGTTTTGTCAAATTGAGAAGATTGCGCGGTTTTTGTGCTGTCTTTTGATTATACTGTTTCAACTTGGAATTTCCCGGAAACATCGGCGTTC